>CAJWNY010000063.1 GCA_913043815.1 uncultured Gammaproteobacteria bacterium | reverse complement strand
GTGACTTCAGTAATCGGTGCCGGCAATGCGTTAGCCATCTTAGATGGAGCATTAGAAACCATCTCCAGCATGCGAGGCGGCTTAGGTACACTGCAAAATCGATTGGATTACGCGGTGTCTAATTTGATGAAAGTAACCGAATACACCACAGGCGCGAGGTCTCGAATTGCTGATGCTGACTTTGCTGCGGAAACTTCTAGGCTTGCCAAAGCCCAGGTGCTTCAACAAGCAGGCGCGTCGATGTTAGCCCAAGCTAACGCATCCACTGACATCGTTATGCAGGTTTTAAGAGGTTAGAAAATTCCTTGGTGGCTTTTTACCGCAAAGCCATCCGTTTTAGAGAAAAGCGGTTATAAACGACCCGTAGCGTTGGTGAAAAGCCAATCGCACCGGGCTTTCGGCTATACGGCCAAAAAAAGAGGCGCCAAGGGTTTTGCGGCGCCGATAAAAGAAAAAGGACTGGCCTTTTTCTCGGAGATTATTATGTCTATTGATTCAGTAGGTCAAAATTCAGTCATTGCACAGCAAGCTCAGGTGCAAACTATAAAGCCGGCAGTAACACAGCCGGTTGAACTGAAACCTCAAGCAGAAAAAGTGTTACCGGCGCAAAGATCTACAACTTCTACGTCGCAAACTGAGCTCGATAAATCTATCGAGCAAATCCAAGTAATGATGGACCTGAGGCAACGCTCGGTACAATTCACTACTGATAACGAAAGCGGCAGCAAGGTTGTCAAGGTTGTAGACGGAAATTCGGGAGATGTCATCCGGCAGATGCCCGCGGAAGAGCTATTGTCTTTTATGAGGAACCTAACGCGCATGATGGGTACGTTCATAGATAAAAGTACCTAGGCAGGTTAATTAAGCTCAAGATAGAAGGGTTGTGTCCGACTAGTTAAGTAGGTACAACGTAGGGGCCTTTCGCCCGCACGAGAACATATTGGATAAGAAAAAGATGTCTAGAAAATCCGCACTGGCGCAGTATAGTAGTATCGATGTGGAAGCGAAAGCAGCCTCAGAAAGTCCGACCCAGCTCATTTCACTACTTTTCGACAAAGCCTGCGTGTTGTTGCGCCAGGGCAGTGAATCGCTTAATCGGGAGGACTTTGAGGCTTTTGACAAATCTACTACGCACGCGTTGCAAATTGTTATTGCACTGCGCGGAGTCCTAGATATGGAGAAGGGCGGTGAAGTTGCAAAAAGCCTGTACGACACCTATACCTCTATCGCCGCAAGTTTGTTCAAGACTAAATCGACAAAAGACGCAGACAGTCTCGGCAAACTTTATCTTGCGATGTCTGAATTACGTGAGGCTTGGCAACAAGTTCCATAGTAAGAAGAGTTAATTATCGATGGAAAATCCTTTCCACAGATAATTACAATCTTCATGAAGCGTCTTTGACCATCAAAAATGGTCGAGGCGTATCACGATCGATCACCCTACACGACCTAGCGCCGTTCAGGGTAAACACCACACACGCCTTACGTGAGTTTACCCCTACGCCTTTAGTCCAAAAATTCTCAATAAGAATGTTAGGGAATGCGTTGGGGTTCAACGCTGGATTTAAACAATCGTTGCGAGTTATCGTCGCAAACTCGGAATAATTCGGAAGTCTCCACTTGGCGCCAGCCTTTTCTGCCATTTCAGAAATATAATTTTCTGTTTCCGCAAGCGACAAGAGTAAAGGCTCTCCTGAACACCCTCGCGGTATATGGCGTTGACCCACAGGGCAGCGAAACCAATCTAAATTTGTTTTACTGTCTCGTATTACGCCACGTTCCATATCTTTAAAATGACCTAGCCCCGCAGAGGCCAAATGCTCGTTGCATGAGATTTCCACTCTAGAGAAATCGCAACCAGCGACCAAACCCAACGCAGCAAGTAAAACAAAGAATCTGGTAAGCCTGCGAAGTCTAAATAGTCTTAAATAAGTAGTGCTTTTCATTTGCTCACTCTCCAAAATACCATTTATCTAATAAGGCATGGTCGGCTTAAGGTCTGTTAAAGTAAACGACTTGTGAACCGATTGTTTACACGAGGGTTTGGTCCCAAGCTAAATAGCTACAATTCAAATCCTAGAATCTACTTGGAGTTAAAATGGATATCGCCACCATCATAGGTCTTCTAGCTGCCAATGCTCTTATTATTTGGGCGATGGATAATGCCGCAGGGATTGATGCATTCGTCGATGTTACATCTCTCGTGATCGTCATGGGTGGTTCAATGCTTGTGCTGCTAATGCGCTCAAAAATGTCTGACTTTATAGGCATGTTCGCCAAAGTATTTATGAAAATCATAATCTTCGGGGTAGATAAAAAACCAGACCTCGTTGAGCAAATAATAGAAATGGCCAATATTGCTCGAAAAGATGGTCTCATCGCTCTAGAGGGCCAAGACATTAAGAACGACTATTTAGCCAAGGGCATTGGACTATTAGTGGATGGTACCGCGCCAGACGTCATAGAAACCAGCCTCGCCAATGAGCTCGATCTGATGAAATCGCGTCACACTAATGCAGCAATGATGTGGCGCTCCTGGGCCGATATCGCTCCTGCAATGGGTATGATCGGAACTTTGGTAGGTTTGGTGGGTATGCTCCAAAATATGAGCGACCCTAAAGCTATTGGACCGGCTATGGCTATTGCTCTGCTCACTACCTTATACGGTGCTTTTTTAGCAAACGTAATTTGCAAACCGATCGCTGAAAAATTAGAGGGCTACTCTGGCGATGAAGTGGAGAACTGCGAACTAATCATTGAGGGCTTAATGGGGATTCAGTCAGGTATGAATCCACGCTCGTTATCAGATCTTATGGCAACCCGGTGCTCTCCTGCTGAGCGCGCCAGCATGTCAGCGGCATAATACGGACCTCACCCCGTGGCTGAATCAGAAGACGACATAGTGCCAGACGAAGAGCTTCCCGCGGACGAGGAGAACGTATCTCCAGAGGCTGCAGAGAACGAAGAATTTGTCGATAATGATCTGGACATTGAAAAACCAAAAAAAGAAAAGAAAGAAGAATGTGAGCCATGTGAAGTTGGTGCGCCTGCATGGATGGCTACCTTTGCAGATATGGCTACATTACTTATGGCTTTCTTTGTACTTATTCTGTCATTTGCCAGCGTTAACGTGCCAAAGTTTGAACAGATAGCAGGCTCGCTGAGCTTGGCATTTGGGGTCGCTAGAATAATCCCAAAAGTTTCTCTCCCAATGGCTGAGAGCATTATTGCAAGTGACTTCACTCCATCAGAAGCTGCGCCAACGGTAATCCCTAGCGTCACCCAAGCAGTTGAAGATTCCACTAAAGAGTATGTTAAACAGCGCATAGCAACTGAGGATGGCCCCACAGATATTCAGGCAGATTATCAACAAGTGCTTGAAAGCTTAGCCAACGAGATTGAACAAGGTCAGGTAGAGGTGAAGATTCAGGGACAAGAGATTGTTATAGAACTTCAAGATGCTGCCAGTACCAATGAATCTGGAGCAACTGGCCTTGCACCAGGCGGGCGTATTACCCAAGAAACACTGGAAATAGCTAAAGCAGTTACTGACGTTCAAAGACAAATAGAGTCAAGTGTAGCAGTCAAAAGGCAGACCTCTGGCGACCTTAACGCTGAAGGCGTAGAGGATGAAGCCAGTAGCAAGTTTGAAACTATTCGAATGGCTTTGAGCGAACAAATAAGCCAAGGCTTGGCGGAGGTTGAACAGGACGGCGATAAGGTCATTATTCGGCTTGGGCAACAAGACAGCTTTGCTTCTGGCAGTGCAGACCTACAGGCTAGTTTTACGCAGACGCTCACCGATGTGGGTAATGCGGTAAGCGCCACCGGGGGCCTGGTTCGTGTTGAGGGTCACACTGATAATATTCCCGTAGCATTTAGCGAAAGATTTCGCTCGAACTGGGATCTTTCCTCTGCCAGGTCAGCAGCGGTAGCAAACTATCTTTTGGACAACAGTGATCTTAAAGCCGGTAACGTAACCATTACCGGCTTGGCGGACAGTGATCCAATTGCTGATAACGACAATGCAGCAGGCAGAGCTCAGAATCGTCGAATAGAGGTAATCGTGGATGGCTGAAGCAGAAGATCCAATCGTTGAGGAACCGGTACCAGAGGAACCGCCTGTTGCGGAGGAGCCTCAAGAGCCAGAAGAGCCTAAGAAGAAAAAACCCCTAGAATGCCCGGCGTGTGAGGCTGGAGCACCTGCATGGATGGCTACGTTTGCAGATATGGCGACGTTGTTGATGGCGTTTTTTGTACTGATTTTGTCCTTTACTGAAATGGATAACCCATCTATCAACAAGGACATCTCTGGATCTATGTCCAGTGCGTTTGGTTTGCAGCGGCAAGTGCCCACGGTTGAACCGCCTATGGGCTCTAGTATGATCGCTGACGCTTACAAAACCACTAAAACTGATCCGGGCCTACAAGCGGTAGAAGAAACTACAGATGAAGCCCCCGACCCAGACGCGGTGTTAGAGATTCGCGATGGGGTAAGTACCTCTAAGGCGCTCTCTGACGTCGAGAACGTGAAGAAAACTTTAGCTACGGAACTAGCGTCAGGAAAAGTAGAGATTAAGGAAGAAGATGGGAAAATAGTGATATCTGTTAATGAGAATGCAACTTCCACAGAGAGAGAAAATGTCTCTGATAGCAATAGTGATGGCCGCATTGATCAGAGCGAGTTGGAAATTTTCGCCAAAATTGCAGAGTCTCAGTCGTTTATGGAAACTGAACTTGAGGTAGAATTTTTCAGTTCCGATAGTGAAGATCAAAAATTACGTCAAGCCCGCAAAACCCGCGAACTTGATGATAAATATCAAATGCTCAAAGCAGATCTGCAATCGGAAATAACTCAAGGCCTCGCTCAGATAGAGAAGGTTGGTGATCAGATTATGATCAGCTTATCCGCAGCAAACTCATTTAGATCTGGATTTGCCGAGTTACAACAAGGATTTTTGGGTACGCTGAGGACAGTGGGCAATTCGATCGTTGCTGCAGGAGGCAAGGTACAAATATCAGGCCACACTGATAACATCCCCATAGCATTCAGCGAACGCTTTGACTCTAATTGGGATTTGTCTGCGGCCAGAGCGGCATCAGTGGCCGACTTCTTTTTTGCCAACAATAGTTTAGACAGCACTAACGTTAGTGTTTTTGGCTACGCAGACACTAAACCTGTGGCTGACAACACAGATGCACAGGGTCGCGCAGCAAATAGGCGCATAGAGATCCTCATAGACGGCTGATTTTTCACGAAGATTCGTTAATTCATAGGTCTGGGGAACACATTGGCGAGAGAAACAATGGACAGAGAACGCCTATATCGTGCTCTTGAGACTCACGAACCCACTGACCAGCTGTCATCAACTATTAGCTTTATAGTTATCGGTTTGATCGGTATCAATTTAATTGCCATCATCCTTGAATCGATACCCCGCTATGAGGCGGCTTATGGCCAGATCTTTAATATTATTGAAACGGTTTCCTGCCTCATTTTTGCCGTTGAGTACATTGCCAGAGTCTGGGTATGCGTAGAGGCAAAAAGTACTTCACAACTGGCACAAACCATAGAGATGCCTACTAGCCATTTCGCAAAGAGATTGCGCCATATAACTCGGCCTATGGCTATCATAGATTTATTAGCGTTCTTGCCATCTATTTTAACGCTCTTGTTTCCAGGTCTTGATTTACGCTTCCTGAGGATATTGAGACTCTTCAGAGTTTTTAAGCTAACGCGTTATTTTTCTTCGATTGAGGTGCTCCTTAACGTTCTTTACGACGAGCGAAAAAGCCTCATGGGCACTTTTCTAATTATGTTAATCGTCCTGACTTTGGCGGCCTCAGCTCTGTATATTGTTGAACACGAGCAACAACCAGAGGCCTTCGGATCAATTCCACAAGCAATGTGGTGGGCGGTAGCAGCATTGACAACCGTAGGTTACGGGGACGCAATTCCTATGACAGCGTTAGGTAAAATTCTCGGCTCTATCGTTACTATTATCGGCATCGGGATGGTAGCGCTACCCTCAGGCATTTTGGCTGCAAGCTTTTCAGAACACTTGCGTTATCAGCGAGAATCTCTCCAAAATCATATTGATCTGGCCTTTAAGGACGGAATACTCACCAAAGATGAGGCGAATGGGATTATCGACATTGGAACAGACTTAGGCTTAAGTCAGGAGGTAGTTGACCAGTTGGTCCAGCGAACTTCGCAAATGTTGGTCGAAAATAGAACAAATATCATCGATGATTCGCCCGACGTTGCAAAATTAACTCCGCATGATTCAGAACGATAATAAAAAGGCAGTCAACTGTTGGAACTGCCGCCACTTCAACACCAGCTGGGATAAAAATTTTCGCTATAGGTGTGCAGCGTTGAATTTTAAAAGTAAAAATCTGCCTTGCATCGAAGTGAGGAACGCGGATGGGCGTGATTGTTTAGCCTTTCAACCAAAAATAACAACTGCAAGATGAAATGCAGGGGAGCATGAAAATGGAATCTGAAGATCAACAGACTAAATCAGCTGTGCAAGACGTCGTCTTGCAATTTGTTCTCGCCATTGTCCTTGGCCTCATTGCGTCAGTAGTGGCTAATGCTTTTGTCGAAGGAGCCCGTTGGTTTGAGGGTAATCAAGCAGCGGACGGTATGTTCTCTACCACCATCGCTGGCATGGACGTGTCCTTCAAGATTTTTTTTACGATGGGCTGTGCCGCGTTACTGATTATTTTAGTTCGCAAAGTGCTTGGCATTACCGCCTGGTCCGGACCCGCAGAGAGTATTTATGCGGTACAGCAGAGCAAAGAGCCACTCGATATTCGAGTTGGGATAGGCTCCACCATAGCAGCATTTATAAGCGCTAGCGGGGGCGCCTCAGTTGGACAGTACGGTCCGTTAGTACATTTTGGCGCAACCATTTCGCAAATTCTGCTCAAGCTAACCAAGATCAATATAGATAAAAACGTGTTCCTTGCCTGTGGTGTTGCCGCTGCTATCTCGGCGGGTTTCAACGCACCGATTGCTGGCGTTTTATTCGCACACGAAGCGTTATTGAGACGGTTTTCTGTCGGCGCAATTGCACCAATAGCTATTTCTTCTATTGTGGCTTACGCCGCGAATCAATATTTATTCACCATCGAGTTAGCCTTCGCGGTGCCTGACATGCCGATTGCTCTAGGGCCACTGATTCCATTTCTGCTCGTTGCGGCACCACTTTGTTCGCTTGCTGCCATCGCTTATATGTCTGCACTTAGAAAAGGCAAAGCTATGGCGGTAGCCAGCGGTTGGAGCTTCGCTCAGTTATCGGCAATGTGTGTCCTCGTTGCAGGATGTATTGGGATGATATTCCCAGATGTTTTGGGCTTGGGTAGCCTGCAGATCAACCAGATGATCAATAATGAATTTACTCCTATGTATTTATTGGCCTTATTGATCGCTAAAATCATCATCACAGCACTGTGTGTAAATGCCGGATTTTTTGGCGGCATATTTGGTCCAGCTCTATTTGTAGGCGCCGCGATCGGTGGCATCGTTGCGTTTAGCGCCAGCCTCTTTGGTTTAACCCCTGAAATGACAACCGCTATTGGTGTTGCATCAATGGCAGCTGTCTCCGCCGCAGTAATCGGAGCGCCGTTAACGGTTATCATGATCGTGATTGAACTTACCGGGTCTTACAGCTATGGGTTGGCATCGATGCTGTGCGTGATTGTGTGTTCATTCATCACCTATAGAGCGTTTGGGCTTTCATTCTTTGACCGTCAGTTGTTAGACCGAGGAATAGACTTGAAACTTGGCCGTGAACACATTGCCCTGAATCAGAGCACAATCGACGAGATACCCAGCAGCGACTATGTAAAAGTCGACCTTAACATCAGCGTACAGGCGACCTTAGACAAGCTTAAGGCTGCTCAGACTACTGAGGCCTATGTGTGCGATAACGAGGATATACTTCTCGGTAAGGTAAACGTTTTAGATTTACATGGAGCAGGAACGCTAGGAGAAGTCATGGACACTGAACCGCTTACCTTCCAAGGTGCTGACTCGCTTACGCATGCCATGGAAAAAGCCAGCGAGTTTGTTGGCGAGAGTATTCCAGTAATTGAGGACGGACGCTTAGTGGCAGCTCTCACCGAGGGAGACTTGTTCAACAAAGTGCTTTTTGTACAAGAGGCACTTCGTAAACAATAAACTTGCTCCCAACCAACAGCGAGCTTTTCAGCAGCCGGGTACGAGTATTTACATAGGTAAAAATCATGAAATTAATCCTCCAACTAAGCATGGTTTTTAGTCTGGCGTTAGCAGGGCAGGGTAGTATCGCTGCGCCTTTTGAAGCCGGACTAAACGCAATGGACCGGGAGCACTATGCCACCGCATATCGGGCGTGGAAGAAGCTAGCTGATCAGGGCGCAGCTGAGGCACAAAACAATATCGGCTACCTACATGAACAAGGCCGCGGTGTTAAGCAAAGCTACGCTCGTGCCATCGAGTGGTACAAAAAGGCAGCGGACCAAAATCTTGCCGAAGCCCACCACAACCTCGGTATGTTGGCGTTTCAGGGTTACGGTATGCAGCAGGATTATTTGGCGGCAAAACGCCATTTTACAGACGCTGCAGAATTAGATCAGCCAGACTCTGAATATATGCTGGGGCTTATTTACTACCAGGGTCATGGGGTAAGAAAAAGTCCGCGACGTGCAAAAGAATTCTTCTTAGAAGCAGCAACCCACAGCAGCAGCAACGGTCAGTTCATGTTGTCCTTTATGTTTCAAGCAGGCGAAGGCCACCCCGAGGACAAAGCCGAGCCAGTAAAAGCTTTTATATGGGGCAACGTAGCGCAAAGAAATGGCTACAGCGAAGCTGAGTCCGTTCTCAGCTTTAGCCGCATGCAGATCACTGAAACAGTGCAGAAAAAAGCCTTAGAGCTAGTGAGCGCCTGCATAGAGAGCAAGTACGAACGCTGCCCTAGGTAAACATAAAGATTTAAAAAAACAAAAATAGAAAAAGAAAAGAAAAATTACTAAAGGAATCAGAGAACCTTCCGACTATGTAGAGGTAAGCAATAGTTACAGGGTGTTAAGTGTCTAAATTCACACATTACGTACAATCGTTAGTAGTCTTCGGAGAAGAGCGGCAGCAAGAGATACGCTGGTTGTTTGATTCCTTAGACAATAGCCTGGCCATTGCAGAAAGAAACGCCGATTTTCAACGTAGTTCTTCAGCGGCAAGTTCACTCAAACATGCGAAGAATTTATTGAATTTTTTGAATAGATGCTTTTCTGACTTACCCGATAAGCAATTGGTTAATCATCTTGATGATTTCTTTTCCATGGTAGATAAAGCTTTAGATCAAAGCATTCAAATGCCGCTTGTAGAAGATCTTGAAGAGATAAGAGCACTGATTAATGAGTTGCAGAAAGGCTGGGAAACCCTGTTAATGCCATCCACTACTGTTCCAGAAGAACACGGTCAGACAAACTTAATGAGCATAGCCTAAGAGCAATAGATCTTACAAATAATGTTAGATTCCTAAAGATATTCGAAAAGAGACAAGCGTGCCACTTTAGCAAAAGTAGCTTGAGTCGCTTCTAGTCTAGTCATCTCTTCATTGAAACGCGTTAGCGCCTCTGAATAATCTAGATCTTCCTCCCCTGATAGCAAAGTCTCCAAACGAATTTTGCTATCAGCATGCATCCCGAGCTGAGTATCCGCACTTTGTATTTCGCTACCAACTCGCCCTATAGCTTTGACCAGACCCTCGTGTAAACCGCCAACCTCACCAATTGCTCGACGAATATTAGTTGTATCATTGCTATTCAATGCCTTAACAAAATCTTCTAGTGCGGTGAAAAACGCGATACCTTGAGTTGTTCGCTCTGCGCCAACATTACCCGCTGCTGTACCAGCAGTGGTTTGAACGGCAGCAACGGCAGCATTGCTAGCGTGTTTTGTTGTAGCAGTTGCGCCTATTCCTGCTGTTTTCGCAGTAAACACTAGTGTGCCAGACGAAGAACCGGCTGCTACGGTAAAGTTACCGCCTGCATAGCCACTATGACGTTGGATATCCGCGAGCATCGACGCTCTAGTTGGGGAATTACTACCAGACCCGCTTATTTTATCAGTACCATTTCCAGTATTTTGTAAGGCAAAAGTGAGAGTCGTCCCGGCAAAATCAATGACATACGCGTCGCCAGCAGTGCCGCCTGCGACAGCAGTTTTCAGATTCCCAGTAGTGGATACTTCTGCAATCGCCACGGCGGAATGAAGCGCGCCCTCAGTAGTTACATTTGCATGAGCTGAGAGTACTGGTTGGTCCGCAGTTTGAATAATTCCAGATTTTTTCGCTGAGTATGTGAATCCGTTGGTCCCGTTAGCCTCTATCGTATAACTGAAATTACTGTAATTTGCGTCCGCTTGGAACAGTGTGACTAACTCAGCTGTAGTCGGAGGCGATGCGCCCGCGGTAATAGATAACGTAGTTGTGCCATCCGTCAAAGTATGAGTTTGGTTAGCCCACTGAGACAGCGTTCCATGCGCCTGAGTGAAAACTGCTCCGATAGCCGGCGTTAGCTCGCGTTCAGCTGGGCCAAAAACATCTAAGCCATTTCTATTTTTATTTAGATCTCTTGTATCACTGACGCCGACTTGGATTTTTCGTGCATCTCCCTGGTAAGTAATACTGCCATCATTTAGAGTCGTAAAGGGCTGCAAGCCTGTATTGCCTCCAGCAAAAATTGTTTTTCCAGAAACATCTTGGGTATTAGCAATATTTAACAATTCTTTTTTTAGGCCAGCTACTTCCAACGCAACAATACTTCGATCCTCTTTAGCAAGAGTATCGTTAGACGCTTGAATAGCTAATTCTTTAAGCCTAACCATAATATCGGAGCCTGACAGCAACACGGTTTCTTCTAATTCGTAACCCTGCTTCAGATCTTGAAGCAAACCGGTATAGGTATCAGATTTTGCAATCGCCCGATCTAGGTTTTCGATAGTAGCTACTTTCGTCGGATCATCACTGGGCCGCACCAGCAGTTTGCCGGTAGAAACCTGCTCCCTGGTTTTAGAGACTTCTGCGGTAGCATTTTGAATATTAGTTAGAGCGCGTTGGTAGTTCAGGGAAGTTGAAATTTTCATTTTCTAATGCTTCTCACTATAAGCGAACAATTGTGTCGAACAGTTCATTGGCAGTTTGTACAAGCCTGGCAGATGCCTGATAGGCTTGTTGAAAGCGGATCAAATTTGCCGCTTCTTCATCCAAGTTAACGCCCGCTATTTGATCGCGAGACTCAAAAGCCTGGTCGTAAACGACCTGCAATGCTTCTTTGGTAACGGTTGCTTGCCTAGCAGTGCTGCCCGCTAGGTTGATTAAATTCAGATAAGACTCGTGAAACGTTTCGTCATTACCCAATAACTTCGCGGACTCTAGATTCGACAATCTGACGATATTCTCGTTACTACCAAAGCCTTTTTGATTATTGTCGATTTGAAATTTATCTCCGGACTTTGGAGATCCACTCAGAGTTACTTGCAGATTTTGATACTGAATAACTTGTCCAGCGGTATAACTGCGCTGCGCAACAATAGTGTTGCTGGTTTTATCAGTGATCTTATATTCGCTATCAGAAACGAATTCGATATCTAGCGTATTACTGCGGAGTTGTAATGGATCAACTACGCCCTTCGTGTAGCCGGCGGACAACTTTGCAGAGTTACCAGTGGTGCCCGTGCTAAAGACAATTAAATCCTCTTTGAGCTGACCAGCAATATTTACGGTTGTATCTAGGCCCAATTTAGCCAAGTCGGTTGTGCTGCCAGTTGAACTTAGAGTCAATGCAACGGTCTTTGCAGACGTGTCGCTAGCAGCACGGTTTGCCTGGATAACAAATCCAGGCGCCACATCCCCGGTCATCCTAGTTAAAACACCAGCAGTGCTACCAAAACTGATTGTGCCGCCATTAAGATGCTTAAGTATTAAAGCGCCATCGAAATCCTGGCGCGCCTCAACGTTTGTTGCTGCCGTTTTTATATTGATCGCGTTAACTAAGTCTGCTGTCTTAGTAAAGGTGGGCGTTGAGCCATTAATTGACACGGAGTTAATAGTTAATAGCCCGGTCGTCGAGGACAGCTCGTTCGCCGGAACACGAATAATGTTTTCGGTGGTTACAGTCAAAGCGAGACTATTTGCGGAAATTTGGCCATCCAACCAAGTCTTCACGCCCGCGGCGTTCAAGCTTTGACCTGCAGCAACACTGAGCGCGCCTAAAGACTTGCCATCTAACTTCAATGCACCATTTGCGATGACATCTACGCTCGCCAATGTGTTGTTCGTATAAGTGCTCACCGTACTACTGCGGATAAGAGCTTCACTAACAATAAGCTTAGAACCGTCATCCTGGGTTTGAGACACTGATTGTCCCGTTGCGCCGATAGTCCAGCTTTGACCCATGTAACTGGTATCACCATTTAGATAGGTATTAGAGTAAGTGCTATCGGTCATAAAACCGTTTTGCGCGCTTAGCATCACTGACTGTTGTGCTGCTGTGAGCCCGCTGCCGAATAGATGACGGCCATCTCTTGTAAAAATTTGCAGTTCAGCAGTACTCGCAACGCTTTTAGAAAACGTTAAATCTATGTCTTTCGTACCCGCCGCCACAAAACTTTTGGCTAACGAATAACTGGCGTCTACTGCTAGCGCCGCTGCGTTGTTGACGTTATTTACTAGTAGTGTGCTCAGTTCAGGCACAGTGCTGGCGATAGCCGCCGGATTCACGATACCTATAGTTGCGTCAACGTCAGTTAGATTGGCCACGTTTTTCGAAACTCTAAATAAATCACCAGCTGCAAGATCTTTAGAATCGGTAATCGCCAACGAAATTGTTTTTGCCCAGTTTTGCTTACCACTAAATGCAATTTGATCGCCGTCTTGAGCAACGCCATTGATCGTTATAGCCAAACCGTTGACACCCAAACTAGGTGGATTGCCGGTTGAGGCATATTTGGTCCCACTGTTTAAGTCTGTGGCGATCCAGCGCTTACCTGCAGCGTCAAATAGTAGTTCCATTGGGCGCAGGTTAGCTGCTGATTCTGTGACCAAACTTATGGTTGGTGAGGCGCTACCTTTGGCATTTGAATAGTCTACGGTAAAGTCAGGTGGACTAACGAACAATGCCTTCCCGGGCTTTTCATTCATGTCCATGCCCTTTGCGTGAGTTGCATTCATCTCCTGCATCAGCACTTTTGCGATATTGTCCAAATTGGCAATGGCCGGCGCTAGCATTTGATCTCTAAAGTTGATCATCCCGCCAAGTTCACCGCCTAATAAGCCAGACAAGTTCACTGGCTCACCAAAGGGATCTAGAAGTACTTCTGCTCGTCCATTATCAGTAGCCAAAAAACGCACTTGGATAGGCGTGGACTTTCCGCCATCAACCACAGACGTGTTCGAAGAACCATCTCCAACCGTTACAGCGACGGTACCGCTAATAGTCTCTCTGACCGAAATTTTAGCGATTGCAGACATGTCACGTAGCAATTTATCCCGGGTATCAAGTAACGCAGCTGGCTGCTTTTGAATATCATTAGTCTTTTGTAAACCAACATTCACATTAGCTAGTTGTCCAGCTAACGCATTAAATTCATTGGCTGCAGCGGTGGCTAATTGCTGAGTCTCGGTGTCTAGGCTTTCTAATTGAGTCGCAAGCGCATTAAATCGCGACGCAAGAATTTCGGCCTCCGTCAACGCTTGAGTCCGCAGTTGATCTGATGATGCATCAACGCTGAGTGTTTTGAGACTATCAAAAAAAGATCCAAGTGCCGGAGTCAATGAAGCGCTTTCGTTGCCTAAAACGTTAATCATCCGTTGAGTGTGCTCAATCAAAGGCGTTTGAGCGCGAAGATCGCTGCTACTTGCACGTAGTGAGGCTTCCACCTGGCCGTCATAGGAGCGGCGTACGCCTTCCGCTAATGCGCCACTGCCTAAATAAAACAAACCGTTTTTAGTGGGCGTATTTTCCGAAACATCAAGATCTTGGCGAACATAGCCCTCGGTATTCGCATTAGCTATGTTGTTGCTTACTACCGACAACGCCAGTTGGCTATTACGAATAGCTGCACCGCCTACTGCGATTAAATCTGTCATAACTTGCCTCTACTGCCAGGTAAGGGCATCGCAACGTTAGTCTTGGGGCGCTTAATTTCGTAATTAGCTTGCTCTGCATTAATCACAAATGATTTGGTCTCTTCGTTCAGTGGCTTGACCTCGGGGCGTTCTGGCTGGCCCATCTTCTGCGCATGCATTTGTGTATTTAGAACATCTGCGACGCCGAACATACCGCTCTTAGACAGCTCTACTGCTATCTGCTGGTCAAACATTGATTCATAAGTTTTTGAGGCCTGGGAATCCATAAGACCGGAGCGCTCTGTAGCTTGGCGCATCGACTTCAGCATCATATTGATGAAGATAGATTCAAACTGCTGAGCCGCTTCTTTAGTAACGGACTCGTCGCCTACTTTTGAATCTGCGCGCATTTGGGCCATATGACCAAAATCTAAAGCGCTAGTTGTGAAATTCGAATCAGACATTATTACTACCTAAATAACCAATAACTCAGCGCGCAAACTGCCAGAGCTTTTCAAAGCCTCAAGTATTGCGATAAGAGAGGAGGGGCTAGCGCCCACTTGATTTACCGCTTCAACAATGTCGCGCAAATCCACCCCAGGCTGAAAAAGAAACATGGGATTAATCTCCTCTTCAACGACGATCTCAGCATTTGCAACTTCAACAGCTTCGCCAGCGGCATCTCCAAATACAGCTGCATTTGGTTGAACCACCTCGTTAGTAGCGGAAATCGTTACGGACAAAGACCCTTGAGTCACTGCCGCGGCCGTTACCTTGACCGTTCTACTAATAACGACCGTGCCCGTACGAGAATTGACGACAACTCGCGCCTTAGGCTCTCCTGGGACCACATCTAAATTCTCTATCATGCTGACAAAACTGACTCGTGCAGCCATATCTTGGGGGGCGCGAACTGCTACCGAGCGCGCATCAATTGCGCTAGCTGTACCCGCACCGAAATTTTCATTAATGGCTTCAGAAATCGCTGCTATCGTGGTGAAATCTCCCTGATTCGCATTGAGGACGATATGTTCTGAAGTACCAAAGGGCGTATTAACTGATCTTTCAACTAAGCCACCATTCGGCACTCGACCGGTTGTAGGCACACCAATACTTACCTCAGAGCCTGCAGCGTTAATTTCAACACCGGTTGTTGTAAGAGAGCCTTGAGCGAGCGCATAAATCTGACCGTCGGCGCCCCTTAGTTCGGTCATAATGAGATTGCCACCGCGTAAGCTAGAAGCGAGGCCGATGGTGGCTACGCTGACGTCAATCGTTTGTCCAGGCTTTGCAAAAGGCGGCAGAGTAGCTGTCACTAATACTGAGGCGACGTTATCTAATTTCGTCTTGTCATAAGCAAGGCTAGTAGCACCTCGAGTAAATAGATCGTAGTTAGAAACCGGGCCGTCTACGGCAACACCCAATTTATCTAAAACAGTCTTTAGACTTTGAGCGGTAAAAGAAATTTTGTCTCGGTCGCCAGTACCTGCCAGGCCAACTACAAGGCCATAACCCATCAGTTGGTTAGGTCTAGCACCAGCGACAGACGTTAAGTCTTTAATCCGGTCTGCATAAACTGGCGCCGTGATTAGACTAGTTATCAGAGTCGTTAAAAATACAAATCTTTTAATCATTAAAACGGCCAAACTTTGTTAAGAACATTCGTGCCCCAAGGCACTTTTGCAACGGATGCTAAATTACCGACACCTTGATAGGAAATTTGTGCGTTCGCTAACCGCGAGGAAAGGACAGTGTTATCCGGCTGTATGTCGTTTAGCGAGACAACGCCAACAATGCGTATCGTTTCACTTCCTTCACTAAGCGTTAAACGCTTTTGACCTTGAACGACGACGCTATTGTTGGGCAATACCTGA
>CAJWNY010000062.1 GCA_913043815.1 uncultured Gammaproteobacteria bacterium | reverse complement strand
ATCTGACGTAATACCGTTTCCGCTGTATGTTAAAAAATCATCAGCTAAGAGCAATACAAACGGCTCATTGCCCCCAAATGTGGCAATCAAATGGAGGCTCCAACATGACAGCCACAGGGCCTGGGGCACTACGCAAGCGCGAAGCCGTATCGCTGGGGCACAAGTAGCTCTAGACGCCAGACGGCATCCCGCTGAGTGTCTTCCCGTCGTCCTCGCAGGCGCTTCTGAGGCTGTCCGTGAACGTACGTTCAGCAGCTCCGTTATCAACCCCTCTGGGGGACATGCCTGCATAAATCGAGGCGTGACCTGAGCAAACTCACTCCGATAAACACCCCCGCCCCACTCTCAGGTGTGGCATCACTGCCCCAAATAACATTAGCCACATTACGAAGCCACGTCCTGCCCCGTACAGGCTGCAAACGCTGAACCACTCCAGACATTGCCACCCACTCAATTTGTCCATAGGAGGGTTACATGCGTAAGTATCTCGACATTCCACTGACTGTAATAGGCACCTGCGTCCTGACGGCCGCAATGCTGTGGCCCCTCCAGGGTGCCCCAGGCCCCGACGGCATGGACAAAGTCGTTCACCTCGTTGCATTCGCAGCCCTCGCATTTCCGCTGGCGCGTACGCGGCGCATAGGGCCTGGCCTCGTCTTCCTCAGTGCATGCATATTCGGTGTCCTCATAGAGCTTGTGCAGCCCCACTTTGGGCGTAGCGCAGACCTCAATGACTGGGTCGCAGACTGCGTTGGAGTTCTGTGCGGCATTGCACTCGCCCAGATTTACGGGCGGCTGCGCAGGAGCCGGCCTTAACTATCCGCGCAAGATAAGCGGTGTGCACAATAGCTCTGCATTACAGTTAAGCCAGGCACCATTTAGGTGCCCTTTGAAGCCGACTTAGCAAGTGTAATTGAGTGTTAGGCGCACTGGAAATTGCTCCCACTTAGCGCCAGTTTTTGGCGGTACGGCTTAGCGCCCCTAAACTCTCCATTAAGTCCGCCGGCTTATAAATGTGGGCTGTTAAATCGGTGGCATTACACTGTTCAACACATAACCACCTAAAGACGCCGGCGGACCTGGCAAAACGTTCGGCAGGTCAGTGTTTAGCCTGCTTGAAATGGAAACTCTGTGCCAACATTAGCTTTACCCAGCCGCAATACAACTCATGGATGAGAAATTGTTCGTTTCGGGAAATCAGCTTCTGCACATGCAAGGTAAGCCACGAGGGCTACGTGGCGCTTAGATTCCGCCTCCCTCAAGTAACAGCCCGCCAGGAGCTTAAGCCTCAGGGCCGCCTCAATCGATTGGCGATTGCAGGCCAAAAGCCGCGCCCGCCCCTCACGCAAGTCCCTTGCGTTCAAGTACACCTCACACAACACATCTTCAATGGACCCAATCATGGCGTCCCACTCCCCATCGCGCTCCAAGGATTGCGCGGCAACATAAGCCGCCTGCGCGGCGTCAAGGCGCGCCTCCCTATCCGCCAACTCCAGAGCCGCAAATGTGACTGAGTCACTGGGGTCAAGCCGCATATCTGATGCGCCGTCGCCAAGTATAATTTCTAAGTGTGCCAAAATCTCCACCTCACTGGGGCGCGACTGCGCCCCATGGGTTTTGGCGTTGTATCGGCGATCTATAATTCCACCCACCACGTCATTCTTCCACCACAATGACAGCGTCGGGGATCTCTTGTCACCTGCGCCTGTCCTGCATCTTGAACAGCAGGTTGATTTCCTGGCAACGCCTGCGCGAGGATTGCTGCAGTTCACGCTGGTGGAGCTCAATCGACAAACGATTTGACGCATAGGCCTCAGAAATCTTGGCTGTGGTGCGCGCACTATCTACTTGCACTTGGCCCTGCCGCACTTTGGCAGACTTTGCGCTTTCACCCTGTGCGACCGCATCTCTATGGAGGGCACGCAATCCACTGATCATGTCCACAGATTTTTGAGCGGGGCTCGCATCTGGCCTTAAGCGTTCACGTATCATCCTATGCTGGCGGTCCACGTCGAGGTCACACCGCAGGATGAGTTCCACTTGGCGGCGTTCCAGGGCATCGGCGGGCGCAAGGTTGGCCACGTAACTTTCCAAGAGCTGGCCATAGTCAGCAACACTTTCATCCTCGGGGAGGAAGCGCCTCGGATCACTAAAGCCCGCAACTGTTATATCTGACGTCTGCATATTTTGCCTCACATTAGAATGTGACGCAAATATACTACGCGATAAAAATTAGGACAAAGGCGTAATTATTACTGAGCAGTAAAAGCTGCTTAGATATCCCAAAGGCGCACACCAGGGCCGTCATTAGCCCCTCCGATGAATTCCACGCCGGCAGTCTCAAGGGTCGTGCGGATGAGCCAGAGATTGGCTGGATTGGCCTTATCAAGTCCGCCTTCAGATTCGATGCGCTTGATCGTTCTAACACTAACGGTGCAGTTTTCAGAAAGAGTTTGGATACTCCATCCAAGAGCTACACGTGCCATCCGTATTTGTTTTTCAACAATCATTTACATCCAGCCTTAATGGCACTAAAAAAGCCATATTGAAAATTCAAATACTCATTGGAAACATCAATTAAAACGCCTTGAAGGTGCCTACGCTCCGAATACCATTCACTCATACTACGCAGACGCGTCAAAGTTTGTCGACTGGTGCCAGGCGAGGGAATTAGTGCCATTCCCGCTTAAGTCAGAAAATATTATAACCTACCTTGAGGGCGGGCAGTGCAATACGGTTTACGTCTCAAAGCGGCGGAGCCTGTCAGCGCTAAAGCGCATAAACAGCCTGCTCGGCCACGAGGATAAGACGGGGGGGACGTCGTCTACCTCGCAATCCGAAGGCTAAAGCGATCACAGTCGCGCGCACAGAACCAGGCCACAGGAATTAACGAGGAACTGCTCCTGCACATGATTGCCGCACAGCCGAACACTCTCATAGGCTTTCGCAACAGGGCACTCATCTCCCTTGGCTATGATTTCTTGGCGCGCAGGTCTGAACTCACCGGCCTCATGCAGGGAGACTTAGAGTTTACAGATGCCGGAGGCTTGCGCGGCGTAATACGGCGCAGCAAGACAGATCAATTTGGGGAAGGGCGTTTGGTCTACGGCTCCAAGAGAAGCCATGACCTCCTACGCAAGTGGCTAAGGCGCAAGCCCGCATCTTCACGCATGGTATTTTGCGCGATAAGTCACGGGGACATGCCTCGACAGGGCCATTTGCGACAGAAGCGTAAATGAAATCATAAAGAAAGCCGTGGCCAGGGTGAAAATACCAGGGCGGCCGGATGACAGGGCAGTCTCAGGACACTCACTGCGTGTCGGCGCGGCGCAAGACCTACTCACGCGCGGCTTCGACACTGCCGCAATCATGCGCGCAGGCGGGTGGAGCAATTCGCAGACACTCGCGCGCTACCTAAAATATGCACAACACAATATTTGGGACTAGAACAATCTAGGCGTGGGTATCAGAGACTATCTCAACCCCCTGACCGGCGCTTTGCAGCCATGTGCGCAATCGCGTCAATGTATCCATCCACGCTGCCACAATCAAACCGTAGTCCACTCAAGGGGACGGCTTCAACGCCACCATTTTGGGCCTGCGTATGAATTGCATCGGCGAGTTGAATTTCTCCACCCGCGCCCGGCGCTTGGTTGCGCAAAATATCAAAAATATCAGGGGTCAGCACGTAGCGACCGATGCTGGCTAGGTTGGAGGGCGCATCATCTGCTTTTGGCTTTTCCATAAGTCCTTTGACAGATCCAGTCTTCTCACCAGGTATCACAACACCGTATTTAGAAATATCAGGGCCGTTCACTTCTATAGCGCTCAACTGAGACTTAGCTGATTTCTCAAAATTGCGCACAAGATCGCTTGTGATACCGTTGCCTTCATCATCGAGGAAGTCATCGGCGAGTAGAACAGCAAAGGGCTCACCGCCAACAGCACGCTCAGCACATAACACAGCGTGCCCCAGACCAAGTTGCTCTGGCTGGCGCACATATATGCATTCAACACCAATTGGCAGGATATGCTTAACCATATCAGCTTGCTCATCTTTGCCTTTGGTTCGCAACGCCATCTCAAGCTCTGGATTGCTGTCAAAGTGATCTTCAATGGCGCGCTTATGGCGACCTGTCACAAAAATGAGCGTGTCAATGCCAGCGGCAATAGCTTCTTCAACTGCGTATTGGATCAGCGGCTTATCTACGATCGGCATGAGCTCTTTAGGTATAGCTTTTGTCGCGGGCAGGAAACGTGTTCCGAAGCCTGCGACTGGAAAAACTGCTTTGCGGATATTAGGCATTATCGGGTCTCAATTCTGTGGTGAATATATAGGAAGGTGTGGTTGAGCGGCTAAAGCTGTTCGTGCTTGGTATCGCAAAATACTCACTCAATGTAGGCCCCGTTTTGGTGCCAGCGCCAGGCGTCGGTGATCATTTGCTTCATGTTCGACCTGTCTGCCGACCAGCCAAGTTCGGAAACGGCACGTGACGACCCTGACACGAGCTTTGTGCAGTCGCCTGGTCGCCTTGCCCCTTCAATTATTGGAACTGGTCTGTTGGTCACGTGCCCTGCCTGATCAACAACCTCGCGAACAGAAAACCCCTCACCAGTTCCAAGATTAAAAACGCGGCTGCCCCGGCCTTTCTGTAGCCAGTTAAGGCCCAAGACATGTGCGTCAACAAGGTCGCAAACGTGAACGTAATCGCGAATGCAGGTCCCATCTGACGTGTCGTAGTCTGTGCCAAAAATTGTTAGCGCATCCCTTTTGCCTTCCACCGCATCTAGAATGAGGGGGATGAGGTGCGTCTCTGGCTGATGAAATTCGCCTATTTCTGCCTCGGGGTCAGCTCCCGCAACATTGAAATAGCGAAAAATAACGTGGTTCAGTCCATATGCGGCTTTGTAGTCAGCAAGAATATTCTCAACAGCCCGCTTTGAGGCACCGTAGGCATTAATCGGTTGCTGCGAGCTGTCTTCGTCAAGCACTACGCCGTCCTGGTCACCGTAAGTAGCACAAGTAGAAGAAAATACGAAATCCATACAGCCATGCTCGACTGCCGCCTGGATTAAGTTCAGTGATCCCATGACGTTGTTTTGCCAGTAGAGGCCGGGTTCCTGCATGCTCTCGCCAACCTGGCTCAGCGCTGCGAAGTGCATTACCGCAACTGGGGCGTGCTCTTTGAAAACTCTGTCGATGTCTTCTTTGTTAAGTAGATCACCCGGCTCAAACGGGCCGAATTTAACCGCGTCTCTCCAACCGGTGACGAGATTATCAAAGGTCACAGGCGTAAATCCCGTACGCTTCAGCGCCTTGCATGCATGCGAGCCAATATACCCCGCGCCCCCCGTGACTAGGATCTTTTGTTCACTCACGGCTAGTTCTCCAAATTTTTGGCCACTTGTGTGACTTGGCTCGCTCGGCGGAAATGCTCATCAGCGAAGAGGTGATGCAAAAAACCACTATTAACCCTTCGCACCCTGTCCCCGTGAGTAGACATCCTCATACCTGATGATGTCATCCTCGCCAAAGTAGCTGCCAGTTTGCACTTCGATCAGTGTCAGGGACAGTTTGCCTGGGTTTTCCATGCGGTGGACGGCGCCGAGCGGAATGTAAACTGACTGGTTCTCGGTAACGGTTTTAACGTCGTCGTTGATTGTTACTTTGGCGGTACCCTCAACCACAATCCAGTGCTCAGAGCGGTGGTTGTGCGATTGTAGTGACAGCGCTGCCCCTGGTTTTACGACGATGCGTTTAACCTGAAACCGCGGTCCGAGGGCGATGCCTTCATACCAGCCCCAAGGGCGATAATCTCGTGGCAGGGTCTCAGCCTGGGCAGCGCCCTTTTCTTTAAGTTTGTTGACGGCGATCTTCACACCCTGGGCACGATCTTTGTGCGCCACCAGGACCGCATCTGGCATTGCCACAACGATGATGTCCTCAAGACCCATTGCGACAAGCTCCTGGGTCCCACTTGTCGCCTGCAGCAGCGTGTTCTTACAGTCTAAAGCAGTTGCATGGCCGCTCGTAACCACGCCTGCCTCATCGGCGTCGCCCTCACGCCAAATAGCCTGCCAATCTCCTAGGTCAGACCAGGTCCCTTCGTAGGGGACAACAGAGAGGTTAGGAGCGCGCTCCATGATCGCATAGTCGATGGAGGTGTCTTCGAGGCGTGACCAAGGCTCGGCTGCTAGACGCGTAAAGCCAAGGTCGGCCTCCGCGTTTTCGAACGCATCGCGCACACCGAATAGCGTCTCCGGCGCGTACTGCTCAAACGACTTGAGAATGGTCGCAGTTGAGAAGAGAAAGATACCTGCATTCCAAAGGTGCATTCCGCCAGCCAAAAGGGCCTCAGCAGCTTCCGCATTAGGCTTTTCGACAAACGACGACAGTGGCTGCGCTACGGGAGCAAAATCATCCGACGGCTTTGAGGTTAGCTCCAGCCAGCCGTAACCAGTTTCAGCGCGATCGGGGCGGATTCCAAAGGTCACAATTTGACCATCTAGCGCGGCCGGCGCTGCGGCTTGAACTGTAGCTCTAAAGCCATCAGCGTCAGGAATTACGTGATCGGACGGCGCGACCAGCATGAGGCTTACGCCTTCTTTGGCTTCAAGCGCGACAGCGGCAGCGCAAATAGCAGCGGCAGTGTTTCGAGCTGAAGGCTCAATAAGAATATCTCGATGCGCTATCTCAACGGCTGCGAGTTGTTCGACTACCATGAAACGAAAGTCGGAGCCCGTTACAACTGCAGGCGCGCCAAAGCCAGAGCCATACAAGCGCCGTGCAGAAGATTGGAATAGGCTCTCATCTCCCATAAGTTTTACAAACTGTTTTGGGTGGGACTTGCGGGATAGAGGCCAAAGGCGCGTGCCGGAGCCGCCACAAAGCAGGATGGGATGTATCAGAGGTCTCAATTTTTTCTCCTAAGTTCCATTTGTTATTTCTTGGCAGAGACGCCGTTGATGGAATGTAGATGTTAGCGATTGTTTACGACTGGGCTAAAGCGCGGCTAAAGCATCGACAGCTGTCTCAATCCCATAGTGGTGGTTGCCAATAAATAGTCCGTAAGCGTCTATATAATCTGAGTTTTTCAGTTCATCGTGGACCGTATAATCAAAGTACTTCATCACTTCGTTCTTGGCAAAGTTCCCCGTCACGATTGGGCGGACTTCAAAACCAGCGTCTACCAGTTCTTTTACCAGTTGCTGCCGTGATCCCGCAGCGGGGTCACGCAAGACGAGTGAGAAGCCAAACCAGCTACTGTTTCCAATCTCTTGCTGTATCATAAATCGCGGGTGATCACCCAGCTTTTGCTGTACCAGTTTGCCATTACTACGACGCCCCTGGATTAGACTCGGAAGCTTTTTGAGTTGCTCCAACCCTAAAGCACCTGACATCTCAAGCGGGCGTAAATTATATCCTGGCAGGACAAAGCGGAATGACTCTTCGAATGGATCGTCACTTTTTTCGCCAGTTACTTTATTAAATTTTGGTAAGTTGCGTGTCCAGCCGTGCGCCCGAATAGATAGCATTACGTGATAGAGCTCCTCGTCATCTGTCACGCAGATTCCGCCCTCCATCGTGGAGATATGATGGGAAAAAAAGCCAGAAAAGCTTCCTGCGACCCCAAATGTACCTGCCTCACGGCCGTTGAAAGTCGCCCCCATTGATTCACAATTATCTTCAATTATTACAATTTGACGGCCATCGATGATGTTATTGATCACGTCAAAGTCGTTAGGATTGCCGAGTAAGTTTACGACCATAATGGCTCGCGTCTTATCAGTTACTGCTTGGCTGAGCGCGGCGAGGTCATAGTTAAGAGTATTCAAGTCTATATCTACAAACTTGAGTTTTAGTCCGTATTGCTGCAAAGGATAATAAGTCGTTGACCAGCTGACGGCTGGAACAATGATCTCGGCGCCCTCTGGAATGTTTATTTTGTCGTTTTTTGTGTATCTCAGGGCAGCCATGATGAGTAAATTCGCAGATGACCCCGAATTTGTCATTACAGCATACTTAGAGCCAAACTGACGTGCGAACTGATCTTCGAAGGCACGGACTTCTGGACCCATGGAGAACTGATTTGATTTAATTACGCGGTTGAGGGCATCATACTCAGCCTGGTCCCAGCTTGATGTTGCGAGGGGGAATGTTGGTTTCATCGGATGTACCTTTCACAATAAAAGTTGTAAGTCTCTTCAATACCTGTGCGTAGCGAGGTAGGCGCACGCCAGCCCCACTCTTGCGCACGACTGGTGTCGCATAGCTTTTGTTTCATTCCTACGGGACGCGTAAGGTCATGAACGAAGTCACCAGTCCAACCAATAACGCAAGCAACCTCTGCATAATAGTTGTTGATCGTGTGGTCCTGACCCAAGCCGATGTTTGTCAGCTCTGGCAACGCCTCAATATCTTTTACAGCGCAGCATACGGCGTCTGCCAGGTCAGGTGCATACATAAACTCGCGCCGTGCAGTGCCATCTCCCCAGATCTCGACGGTAGGCTGCACATTTGTCTTTGCTGTATGGACCTTATGAATGATTGCTGGCAATAGATGTGAGTGCTTGGGGTCAAACTTATCATGTGGGCCAAACAGATTGCACGGTATGAGCGTTTTGAATCGCGCGCCATTGTCTTCGCGGTTAATGTAATTACATAGACGCATAGCCATGATTTTTGCCAGTGCGTAACCTTCATTGGTTGGCTCAAGTGGACCCGTTAAAATCATGTCCTCAGACAGCGGGTTAGGCGCGGCTGCAGGATACATGCAAGTGGACCCAAGATTGATTAAATCCCGAACTCCTTCGACCCAAGCACTCATTATGACGTTACGACCAATTACGTTGTTTACGTCTAAAAAATCGACTGGGTGAGCCATGTTTGCCTGTATGCCACCGACACGACCCGCAGCGTGGACAACCACATCGGGTTTGTTCTTCCTGATGTAAGCTCGGACCAGATGCTCGTCCGTAAGGTCGAGTTCCGTGCTCGTTGGTGCAAGAATTTCCCAAGATTTAGCTTGGTGGTGTGCCCTAATATTTTGGCCCACCATGCCCTGGCCGCCGGTTAACAGAAGGCGCTTCATATCAATAACCTTCAGGCACAGAGGATGACAAATCATGTTGTAGTAACAGTGCCTGCCGCCTCGCAGCCTTTAAATCTTCACGCACCATTTCGGCGCACATCTCCTGCGCAGTGATTTCGGGTACCCAGCCAAGCTTTTCCTTAGCCTTGGTCGGATCGCCAAGCAACGTCTCAACCTCGGCTGGGCGAAAATAGCGCGGGTCTATTCGTACGACGACATCGCCAATTGACAGGGCGGGTGCTAGGTTTCCTTCGATTGCGACAATCTTTCCTATTTCATTAACTTCGCTACCGCTAAACTCAATAGTCAATCCTAGCTCTTTGGCGGACCACTTGATAAATTCACGCACAGAATACTGCATTCCAGTTGCAATAACAAAGTCTTCTGGCATGTCTTGTTGAAGCATCATCCACTGCATCCGGACATAGTCTTTCGCATGACCCCAGTCGCGGAGACTGTCGATGTTACCCATATATAGACAATCTTCGATGCCGAGTGCTATGTGAGATAACCCACGAGTGATTTTGCGCGTTACAAAGGTTTCACCGCGCCGCGGAGATTCATGGTTAAACAGAATTCCATTACAAGCGTATATGCCATAACTCTCGCGGTAATTTACGGAAATCCAGTATGCGTACATTTTAGCGACGGCATATGGGGACCGCGGATAAAACGGCGTTGTTTCACGCTGTGGCGTCTCACGAACCAGGCCAAATAGTTCTGAAGTTGATGCCTGATAGAAACGGGTTTTTTTCTCAAGGCCCAGAAAACGTATTGCCTCCAAAATGCGCAAAGTGCCAATTGCATCCACATCTGCAGTATATTCTGGAGCTTCGAAAGATACCGCAACATGTGACTGGGCGCCTAAATTATAGATTTCATCAGGCTCGATGTCACGTATTAGGCGAGTGAGATTCGATGAGTCTGTCAAGTCACCATAGTGAAGTTTAAAGCGAGCGTCGGATGCATGGACGTCTTCAAATATGTGATCCACTCTTTGTGTATTCAGTGAAGAAGCCCGACGTTTGATTCCATGTACCTCATATCCTTTTTCTATAAGAAACTCCGCAAGATATGAACCATCCTGTCCTGTAACTCCGGTTATTAGTGCTTTTTTCATTTGATCGCTCTTCATTCTATTTTGTTCTTTTAATTCGTTAAGTTTCATTCGTATTTTTTTTACATATCGAAACAAATTCGATAAACCTTTTGCGTGATGCATTAATGGATGTCACTTTAAATGCCTCACAGATGGTCAATATTATTTTGTAACTGGTACGGCGAGGTGACTGAATTAAGAACCAAACCCACTCAAATCCTGTTCCCGAAAGTACAGAGGCTTTTTTTTGTGCTTTTGCTAAGTTCTTGTTGTATAGATCAATTGAAGCACCCAGACAATGGTATTCAAGGTCAGGCCTAATTAAGTGCATAGCAACAGCGAGATGATTTTGCTTGGGAGCACTAATACCGAGACCTACTCGCGTGCCGGCAGGCAAGCTTTGTAGTGCCTGCTTGACATTATCCGGAAGCAAAATTTGTTTAAGAAAAGGTAATTCAACTTGGATATTTTCTGGTAAATTATAAGCTGTAACGGCGGTAAAAAAAAACCAGCCATTCAAATTTGAGTTATCTTTTCCAACAGCTCCAAGAATAGAAGTGCCTGGCTTGTATGCAACAGTGCACCGATAACGCCTTACTAAAACATGTAAAATGTAACTATCAACCCATACGAAGTCTCTTTTGGGATTGTATATTGTTAGCATTTCACGCCAGCAAACGAGGTTTATATAATGATGGATCATGAACAAACCTCCTCTATAATTGAAGCGGCGCGCTTGGCTATCGCTTCCTTTTCAATAATCTGGTATCTGGTCCAATCATCTGAAACGTGCTCACGATGACGCAGCCTAAGCGCAAATAAAGACTTGGTAGCACGTGCACAGTTTTCACCAAAAACAACGGGATAACCAAGTGCAAAATAATCAAAAGCTTTATTCGGTAACTGCGCAAATGGATTTGAAGGAAATAATAATGTTTTTGATTTCGACATGAGACGAATTGCCTCTGCACGTGGTACTGGCCCGAAAAAACTGCTTTCAGGAAAAGACTTCTGCCAATCAGCAATAAGCGGTCCGCTACCTACTATGAAGCCACGCCGATTGGCAAACTCATCGGCAAATTCTCTAATGTCGAATTGGGGGGTAGCACCGCCTGCATAGCAAAATTCTGCATCGTCCCCACCGTTAGACAACGGACGAAAATCTTCTCTCCGAAAACCTAGTGGCACAAACTTAACCTGTCCATGCCTAAATTTTCCATAATGCGAGAGCCAATGCCTGAAGCCAGGTGCGACGAGCATTATCCTGTCAGCACGCTTAAAAGTTAATCTATAGATTAAATCACAAAATAAAGTAAAGACCCTTACCGATAAGGATGTTTGCCCATAGGTTTTTATTGCATCCGGCCAAATATCTCTTACGTCAACTACTAATGCATTTTTACGGAGAAACCGCGCTGCGAGTAATGCGTCTGGCGGAACCGAGGACACTACTACAACATCCCATCTTGTAAGTATGCATCGGAACCACAATTTGAAACCGAAGACTAAATGGCACCACATACGTGCTAAACTCACATTCGATCTGTATCCTGGTAGATGTATTACCAAATGTCCGGTATTTTGGGACAAATCGTTTTTCGGAATAGATACCTTTTTTGCATGATCAAAATTACCAGTCACAAACGTAACATCATGCCCGCGCTTTATTAATTCCCTTTCGAGGCGTATATTTCGGTCCCCGCGGCCCGTAGCAGCATTCTCAAAGGGTGACACGATTAGAACTTTCATTTTAAACCTTATTATATAATGTTGAAGATGAGGTATCAGATGCCGAAACTGAACCCCTAGTGACGTTGTTGCCGGATTAGTAAGCCGCCAGCTATCCCGATTACTCCATAGTTATCAGACAAATCGCCAGATAAACATGCGCCCACAAGCAAAACTGCGAAAGTTAATAAATAAACGTCATTAGCAAGAGAGCTAACGTAAATCTTTGATAGTGCCGAGCATATAACTGCAATCAAAAATAATCCAATAGAACCATAAAACGCGTACAGCTCAGCAAAAATGTTGTGTGGGTATTCATATCCAAAGAACCACAAGTGGCCGAAGTATCCATAAGAATAGCCCATCCATGAAAAGGGCACGTTGAACAGGGTAACTAATCCAATAAATCGGCTGCTTAATTGCAGACCTGCTAATTTGTATGATATTCTCGAAAACGTAGTCAATTCCTCAAAAGTAGTTAACAAATATATGGATAACGCAAAAAGCCCGATTATAGGTAGCACAAACAGAATGCCATAAAATGGAGTCGAGCGTTTTAAAAAATGTACGGTATAAATTAATAAGACTAAA
The DNA here is from genome assembly GCA_913043815.1 of uncultured Gammaproteobacteria bacterium. GTDB lineage: Bacteria > Pseudomonadota > Gammaproteobacteria > Pseudomonadales > Azotimanducaceae > UBA4421. The sequence goes on along the minus strand of CAJWNY010000062.1, from coordinate 3,575 downwards.
AAAAGGACTAATATTCCACCTGCTGATCCTGTCAAGATAATCCCGTATATCCCTAATCCAATGAACAATAGATTAACTACCGAAACTTTATGATTTTGCTGAAATCGATGCATCACTGAAAATAAAACTAACATGCCAAATATTCTATAAAGCATATTTGGGCCAAATACAGAAAATAGACGACCGTCTTGAATCGAACCAGTAATTATAAGTAAAAAAATCATCAAGCTGAAAACAAACATATTGGACATATTCCAGCGCGGCGGTTTAGAAAAACCAATCACGGTCATTAAAATAGCAGCCTTAGGCGCCCATAATATATAATTTTCAAAATATGGTATATCAATCTTAATTGCCAAAAATGTAGCAAAGATTAATAACATTAACATAAAAAAATAAAGATACGAATATTGATATAAAATACTCTGCTGTCCTTTTAAAAAAAGAAAAAAAAGAAAAGGAAAAAAACATAACAAGACTAGGTCTTGTCCCAAAAATTGGGCGTTCCCTGTAAAAGCAAAAAATACTATAAATAAACTTTTGAAGTCTAACCGGTTTACTTTGAGCGCACTCATAATGAAATTAACGCAAGACCAACAAAAATAAAAGCCGCTATTCGTGCAATTATCACACCAGCAACAAAACCATGTATTTCTGTCTCCTTTGTGTCTATTAAAAATGCAAGGCGGTTTTCAATATAAAATACGTTAATTACTGTAAAAATAGTATTAAATATAAAGCTTGTGTTGGCGAGTGTAAGCCGCCACTCAGGAAATGTCGCCCCAGCTATCCAGGGTAAGGTCAGTCCAAATAGATTAAATAGTGTCGCAAAAAAAGTAGCAACAACGATTTTTTTGTCCCAAATCTTTAAATTTATAACCGAATGCGTGACCTCCAGCTCATTAAAACGTTTTTGCAACCAAGCCAGTACACCAATTGTTGGTAAAATGCTTAAAAGAATTGTCACACCTAGGCCAAATTTAAGGACTGATGGGTCAAGTCTATTGTCAATGTTGTAAGCCAACAGTACAAAGTAAAGTACTGCTCCAATCCGATTGACTACCATCACCTTCATTGCTTGATTATAACCAGACGCCACAAGATGTTTGGTAGCTCCATGATATTTTGCAATAACCTGTAAATGATCAGAAAAGATTGCCAAAGCCAGCCCAGTAAGAGCCAGTACAAACCCAATATCTAGAAATATTTGTTGGTTTTGAAGCATTTAATTTACTTATAATTTACCAGCACGCGATTTGTCATACTAGGCATCGCAAAGTCGCAACGCTTTTGAAAGGGCTTCGGCGCGATGCAACGCTTTCCGTCACGCAATTTAATTATCCAATACGAAAGTGTGGAGTTAGAAGCAACAAACCAATCAGCACCGATGGCCACTGAAAGAGTTTCTCTGAGAGACAATTGGCATATTTCTACATTTGAAATACCACTAGGAGAAATGTTTAGAGAAGAAGCGTATTCTGGATCATCGGTTATAATCATTGCGGCAATGTCTCTTCTTTGTCCAACTGTGATTTCGCCATAAATCTCTTCTAAGGCATCACTAAAATAATCACTGTTGAGCATCCCATAAATATTACGACCCTCATGCTCTATTTTTAATAAGTCGCCTCCACGCACATGTACAGCAATCCGACCTTCATGGATATCAGGTGAAATTTGTGTTGCCAAATGTGAGATATCGCGTCTTTGCGGGTCATTTTGAAAATAGCCAAATTTGTTGATTTCTGAAATCATAGCATTGGCCTGTACTCTTCTTAAATCTAGCCTTGAAAACAAAGAAAAACCAAATTTTGTTGCTAGAATTAAATCCAATGATAAGAGTACTATGCCTAAAGTCTGAATATACCAAGGCGCGCCAGGAAAACTGATTGCCTCCTCATGATTAGTCCAGCCGAATCTGCGTCTAACGAAACTTTTCAGAAAAAAGTTAGAAAACTTATCATTTGAAGAACTTGCCGCATATTGAAATAATTGGTTACCTGTACCACCGACTAAGTAAACTATTGCCATCGTGTCCCCATTGCAATCATACTGTTGATTTTTATGTAAAAAAAATAATCCAATATTATTAAAGCAGTTGTCATAAACCAGCAACCGGAAATACCGCTTTTTTAATTGTTATGAAATAAATCTCTTGTGAATATTTTTTTTGATACAGTTTTCAGTTCGGGAGTAATACGGTTTGCTAAAATGACATCTACGCTTTTTTCGAATTCGCTAAAATCTTTTTCAACGCGTGAATTAAAGAAATAAGATTCCTCTAATGCTGGTTCATACACTACGACATCAATTCCTTTGGCCTTGATACGCTTCATTATGCCTTGAACGGCACTCTGCCGAAAATTGTCACTACCTTCTTTCATGACAAGACGATAGATTCCAACAGTCTTTGGCTGTGTTTTGATAATCACATCGGCTAAGAAATCTTTGCGCGTTGAATTAGCATCAACGATCGCTCGCATAATATTCTGGGGCACGCTGTCATAATTCGAAAGAAGTTGTTTGGTATCTTTTGGCAAACAATACCCACCATAACCAAAGGATGGGTTGTTATAGTGATCACCAATACGAGGTTCGAGCGACACCCCAACGATTATGTCACGACTGTTGATGTCACCAGCGAGCGCATAGCTATCTAGCTCATTAAAAAATGCCACACGCATTGCAAGGTACGCGTTAGAAAATAACTTAATTGCCTCAGCTTCACGCGCGCCAGTGTATATAATGCTAACATTGGGTTTCAACGCATTTTCTGCTAGCAAATTAGCAAAAACTTCCGCACGCTTTGACTTTTCGCCAACTACTATACGACTTGGATGTAAGTTGTCGTATAGAGCTTCACCCTCTCGCAAAAACTCCGGCGAAAAGATCACCGCATCAGTATCTAACCGCTCTCGTATATCATCAATGAAGCCAACTGGTATCGTAGATTTCACAACGATGCACGCAGTTGGCTCGATCGCAATGACTTGCGCAATTACTATCTCGACTGAAGACGTATCAAAAAAGTTTGTCTTTTCATCATAATTGGTTGGCGTCGAAACGATCACATAGTCAGCGTCACTAAGCGAGGCTTTCAAGTCAATGCTCGCTGATAGGTTCAAATCTTTATTAGCCAAATACTCGGAAAGCTCAACATCAATAATTGGAGACTCCCTTGCGTTTAGGGTATCTACGCGCTCTTGTGAAATATCCACGCCAATGACTTCATTATTCTGTGCCAATAAAACCGCATTCGATATGCCCACATACCCTAAACCAACAACAACAATTTTCATAAATTACGTCTCAAATCCTATTTCTTAGGGCGCCCATAAAGCTATTACCCGATCTACACATAACACCCCATTACCAGAGTCTACAATCTATTGAATTTTATTTAAATTTGACATAATGCGACGTTACATCGAAATTTATATGCATTTCTTTGATTCTATCTTTCAACTTAAATCCCGCTCTAACTCAGTAATCTCTTTTTTTAATAGTTCATATTCTTTCTTTTTACGCACAAGAAATTTACTTGTAACCAAAGATTTTTCACGAATACCTTTTGG
>CAJWNY010000061.1 GCA_913043815.1 uncultured Gammaproteobacteria bacterium | reverse complement strand
AATTGGTCGGGACGGCAGGATTTGAACCTGCGACCACTTGACCCCCAGTCAAGTGCGCTACCAGGCTGCGCTACGCCCCGAGGCGGTGGATCTTAACGGAAGCCAACGCCTTGGGAAAGACAAGTTCTTCAATTGGTGGAATATTGTCGCCGCAGCCTAAAGGTTGGATCTGGAAAGAAAGAAATCGCAATTCGGATCTTTGCCGCAACAGCCGTACCCTGATGCTGCGTCTGCGTGACATAGATTTTGCGTCTGCGCTGCTTTCTGTCGGATACCTGATATGTACACTCCAGAGCTTTCCCCGAAACATACAAGTCAGTTGAGACCAGCTTAGTCGACTTTATTTTAACGGCTTTCACTGGGTAAGAATCCTCTCCGTCATGCAACAACTCGTCTTTGTAACACCCAGAACCGAAAAAGAGTCCACTGATAAGATCTGTACCTCCGGGGCGAGCTATTGTTTCAAATTCCTCACCAATGCCTTCAAGTAAGCGCGCTTCTCGCTCAGACAAAATAACCATTTTGAAGTGATCGTCAGATCCTTCACTACGCACAAAGTACCCGTCTGTTTTCCTGGCACCCTCCTCCCAGTGCCCTTTTGCCGCGAACACCCCATTCCATGTGTAATATTTGCTTAATGCGCGCGACGACTCGAAGCGTCCAAGGACTTCGTACTTGTCTTTAAACTCCGTGAGTTCCAAAGTTAACGTGCCTGCATCAAGAAAACCGACGGAGGCATCGTATTCAAATACATTGGTAGAAATCGGCCCCTCAGATTCGACTGCATAGGAAATTTGGAGTGGTAAGACCAGCAAGACTAAGGAGTATACAAATAAGCTTAGATAAAGCGTCATGAGTCTTGGCGGTGCATCGCTGCGTTTTTCGCTTATCGCTTTCAAAAGAGCGCTGCTAAGCGCCTAACAATCAGGCCTTTAAGACGCGCAACACGTCTTCAAGCTCTGTGACCAGTTGCTTCACCAACATTCCGGATTGGGTGATGTCCTCTTGAGCGCTTTCACTGACTAACCGGAGTCTCGCGCCACCAATGGTAAAGCCTTGCTCATAAAGCAAGCCACGAATTTGACGAATAATAATAACGTCTTGCCGCTGATAGTAACGTCGGTTGCCTCGGCGCTTGGTAGGTTTTAGCTGAGGAAACTCCTGCTCCCAGTAACGCAGTACATGGGGTTTAACGTCGCATAGTGTGCTGACTTCACCTATGGTGAAATAGCGCTTCCCTGGAATTGCGGGCAGTTCATTGTTGTTACTTACTTCTAACATTACTGACCGTTGTCGTATTCAGAGGATTCACCAACATAGGCTTCTACGCGGGCCTTGAGCTTTTGACCTGGACGGAAGGTCACCACGCGACGCGCAGTAATTGGAATTTCTTCGCCAGTTTTAGGGTTACGCCCAGGGCGCTCGGCTTTTTCGCGCAAATCGAAATTACCGAAACCCGATAATTTAACCTGCACATTGGCTTCCAAGGAATCGAGCACTTCATCGAAAAACAATTCAACAAGTTCCTTGGCTTCTCTCTTGTTTAGTCCCAACTCATCGAAAAGTTGGTCCGCCATTTTGGCTTTTGTCAGTGCGCCCAAAATCCGTCCTTAAAATTCTGCAACAAATGCTTATAAATCAGCGCAATCTAGCTTGATACTTTTCTGCAAGAGCGTTGATTGCTTGCTCAGCCAATGCGCTGATTTCTTCTTCCGTAAGGGTGGTCGTTTGACTTTGTAACGTCAACCCTAGACCCAAACTTTTTTCAATAGAATCAATACCTTCACCTTGGTATACGTCAAACAACATGATGCCTACGCAGTTTTCGTTAAGTACATTGCTAACGGTAGCAACTACTTCGCTGGCGGTTACTTCACGTTTTACAACAATGGCTAGATCTCGGCGCACAGACGGGAATTTAGATACCCCGTGATGACGTCGACTAGGGCGCGACATCATAGCGCGCCCATCTAACTCAAATACGAAGACTTCAGGCAGCCCCAATTTTTTCTCAAGGGATGGATGCAGGCGTCCAATTCGCCCTATCACAGCACCTGCTAGAGTCAACTGCGCACTTTGTCCTGGGTGCAGGGCCACATCGTTTGTAGACGATACTTCTACCGTTATCCCTGCCCATGAACACAGTGCTTCCACGTTACCTTTAACATCAAAGAAATCGACCTTATCTGATGTTTCACACCAGTTTTCGTCTTGTCTTCGGCCCCATAGTGCGCCGCTAACTTTAACTTTTTGCACTAACCCTTTGTTGGCTGAGTCTTTGGGGCCTGTATCGAAGACCAGTCCTACCTCGAACAACCGACCGCTTGTTTGCTGGCGCGAAATATTTTTCTTTGCCGCGTCGACTAAACCTGTTAGCAGGGTAGTGCGCATAACCGATTGCTCAGAAGACATTGGGTTAGCTAAAATCAACGGATCCATTTCAGGATCAAACAGCTTCTGCATTGCAGGATCTATAAAACTGTAAGTGACTACTTCCTGAAAGCCTAACCCTGCTAGCTGTCTCTTTAACTGCGGCTCGCTATGGGTTTGCAACGGAACGGTAGCCAGCGGCAGACGAATCACTGGCTGACTGATGGGAATATTGTTGTATCCATATATCCGGCAGATCTCTTCAATCAAATCTGCTTCTAAGGCAATATCAAAACGATGACTAGGGGGCGTCACCTGCCAGGCCACGCCGCTCTCGATTTGCCCGCGGCTATGCACAGTGAAATCTAAGCGCGCAAGGGCTTCATCCACTTGCGTTGGATCAATATCAATCCCTAATAGGCCGTTAATTTTGCCTTCGCGCAGAAAAATAGGCGCGACTTTAGGCAAGTGCCCCGCACTAAGAGCCTCAGAGATAGGCCCTGGACGACCACCAGTAATGTCTATAAGTATTTGTGTGGCCCGCTCTAAAGCTTGATGTTGCAACTGAGAATCTACACCACGCTCGTAACGGTGCGAGGCATCTGTATGCAGCCCGTATCGTCTCGCAGTACCCGCAATAGCCAGCGGTGAGAAAAAAGCGCACTCAAAGAAAATGTCTTTGCTGTTCGCGTTTACTCCGGAGTGTTCACCACCCATGACCCCAGCCATAGCTACTGGGCCGGAACCGTCGGCAATAACTAACGTCTTTTCATCTAGCTCAATTTGTTGGCCGTTAAGCAGGGTCAATTTGTCGTCAGGCAGTGCCATACGCACTGTAATGCCACCTTGGAGACGACTTAAATCGAACGCATGCATGGGCTGACCTTGTTCGATGAGCACATAATTTGTAACATCTACCACGGGATCAACGCTACGCAGACCACAGCGTCTTAGACGCTCTGTTAGCCATTGCGGTGTAGGCTGACTCAGATCTACGCCTTCAATAACGCGACCTAAATATTTTGGGCATTGCTCCCTTGCCAGAACCTCCACCGGAAACGTGCTATCAATTTGTGGGGCTACTGCTGGTATTTGCGGGTAGGTTACTTCTAAGTTGTTGAGCACGCCTACCTCTCGAGCCAAGCCTTTGAGAGACAAGCAGTCGCCGCGATTGGGGGTCAGATCAACATCTACCGTAAGATCGTCCAACGGCAAATCTGCGCCTGCAATGCTGGCTAAATCTGCGCCGATCTCTGAGTTTGCAGGCAACTCAACAATGCCCCCGCTGGCTTCGCCTAGGCCTATTTCATCGGCGCCACAAAGCATGCCGAACGACTCTACGCCACGAAGTTTGGCTTTCTTAATTTTAAAGTTATCTGGGAGTACTGCGCCTACTTTAGCGAATGCAGTAATGAGTCCCGCACGTGCATTGGATGCGCCGCATACAACTTGGAACACATCCATTCCGTCTGTAACCTGACAAACTCTTAGCTTGTCAGCATCTGGATGCGGCTCAGCAGATTGAATCTGTGCCACCACCACCCCGCTAAAGGCTTTGGCCGCCGGTTCAGTGCCATCTACCTCAAGGCCGGCCATGGTCATTTGGTATAATAATTCAGCGCTATCCAAACTTGGATTAACCCACTGTCGTAACCAAGCTTCACTAAATTTCATGTGCGCTAATCCTTAGTTGAACTGGCGCAAAAAGCGCAAATCGTTCTCGAAAAACAGCCGAAGGTCGTCTACCTCGTAAAGCAACATAGCCAAACGATCACCTCCGAAGCCAAAGGCGAATGCTGAGTAAACTTCGGTGTCAATATTTGCCATATTTAATACGTTAGGGTGCACCATGCCACAACCCATCACCTCCAACCAACCGGTGTTACTACATACTCGGCAGCCTTTACCCATGCAGTGCACGCACTGCACGTCTACTTCTGCGGAGGGCTCTGTGAAAGGAAAATAAGACGGTCGAAAACGCACTTTTAAATCTTTCTCGAAGAAACGCTGGAGAAAGTCGATTACTGTACCTTTCAAATCCGCGAAGCTAATGCCCTCATCCACAACCAGCCCTTCGACTTGGTGAAACATTGGACTGTGGGTTAAATCAGAGTCTCGTCTATAAACACGGCCCGGGCAGATTACTCGAATCGGCGGAGCTTGCTTTTCCATAGTGTGTACTTGGCTAGGCGAAGTATGGGTGCGCAGCAACGTGCCGTCACCAAAATAGAAGGTATCGTGCATGGCACGTGCGGGGTGATGGCTGGGGATATTAAGCGCTTCAAAGTTGTAATAGTCGTTTTCAACTTCTGGCCCGCTGACCACTTCGTAGCCTGCTCCAGTAAAAATTTCTTCAATACGATACATAGCCTGCGTCACCGGGTGAAGGCCGCCTGTGGCTGGCCGTCTACCGGGCAGAGACACATCCAATTTTTCTGCAAGTAGCGACGTACTCAGCGCCGCCTGCTCAAGGGTAACCTTACGCGCGGCTAGTTCTTCTTGCAGTGCAACTTTGGCTTCGTTGATTTTTGCGCCTACTTTAGGTCGCTCGTCTGCACCAACTTGGCCTAAGCTTTTAAGCAAACTGGTTAGCTCGCCTTTTTTGCCTAGGTAAGCCACACGCACATCATCTAAGCTGCGCAGGTCGCCTGCGCCCTCACTGGCTTCGCGCCCGCGCTTGAGTATGTTTTCAATATCCATCGAATTGTCCTAAATGGTCTTTTTGCGCTACCAATTATTAACAAGCTGTACTTATCATTTACAAATAAGGCTGCACAAAAAAAAGGAAGAACTATGTTCTTCCCTTTTCCAACGATTGTCAGCAATGAGCCTGCGGGAAGGACGCTCTATTAAGGTCTCCCGAAGGCAGTTGCGGCCTTTGGATCGTTTCTTAAGCGGCTTGTACAGCGGCTGCCGGAGCAATGCGCTTTACTAATGCAGCAAAAGTATCTTTCTCGTGCATTGCAATGTCTGCAAGAACCTTACGATCCACCTCTATTCCTGCCTCCTTAAGACCGGCGATAAAGCGGCTGTAAGACAGCCCGTGAATGCGTGCTGCAGCATTGATACGTACAATCCACAAACGGCGAAACTGTCGCTTACGCTGACGGCGGTCACGATAAGCATATTGACCTGCTTTAATGACGGCCTGTTTAGCAACTTTAAAGGTGCGACTACGTGCACCATAATAGCCTTTGGCTAGTTTTAAAATCTTCTTTCTGCGGGCTCGAGAAGCCACGCCACGTTTGATTCTTGGCATAGTTTTCCCCTATCGAGCCTTTGTTGGCAGCATGCGTCTCAAAGCGGGTACATCTGCCGCTGACACACCTTCCATCCCACGAAGATGACGCTTACGCTTAGACGTCATTTTCGTCAGGATGTGACTTTTATTAGCTTGCTTATGTTTATAACCAGAAGATGTCTTGCGAAATCTTTTCGCAGCACCCCGGTGGGTTTTCATTTTTGGCATATGCCTTTCTCCACGCGATTCATGTTTGCGCTCGCCACTTTTCCACTCGGTTAGAGCTAAACCTAACCCAGTCGGTCAATGGTGCGTCGTTTAAAACCGTCGCACTTCTCAACTTTACAAGTTCAGAAAATGTATCTGGTTCTCTTCGGCCTAAATCAGGCCGGTATGATTCTGTAAAAACGAGCCATTGCTAGCTGCGATTATTCAGTATCTGGTTTGAGGCTTGGTGCCTTCTTATTTTTGCGAGGGGCTAGAACCATAATAACCTGCCGTCCTTCAAACTTTGGTTCCGACTCTACTGAGCCCAAATCGTCTAAGTCTGCTGCGATGCGAGTCATCAAATTCATCCCAATTTCTGGGTGAACAACTTCTCGACCGCGGAACCGCAAGGAAATCTTAGTTTTATCCCCGTCTTCCAAAAAGCGCTTTAGGTTGCGTAGTTTTACCTGATAGTCGCCTTCTTCCGTGCCGGGACGGAACTTCATCTCTTTAACTTGGATCTGCTTCTGCTTCTTTCTCTGAGCTGCTTTTGTTTTCTTCAGCTCGAAGAGATGCTTTCCATAATCCATGACTTTACATACTGGCGGAGTTGCATCCGCTACAACCAATACTAGGTCTAAGCCTGCTTGTCGTGCTTCAGCTAATGCCTCAGCTCGCGGCACTACACCTCGTTGACTTCCGTCTGCTGCCACAAGGCGCACATCGGCTGCTTCTATGTCGTCATTTAACAACGAGCGATCAATTCGCTTACTCGTCTTTTTAATGGGCGTCTCCACATTCACCAAATTAACCAATTCACTCGCTACCCGTTTTCTAGCAACAGCCGCCTCGTTACAAGACGACGATACACAAACAGTGAGTTCTTCCAATGCGTATGTACTCTCTGAGTCATACTCCACTGCGAAAACTTTTTGGCAACAGCTTTCAAAAAATTGCACATGAACACTGCACGGCAATTAACGAAAATTAGAGGGTTGTCGACAATTTGCCCTTCAAATGCTGACAAGATCGAAGTTTTACCTCCACACGAACTACCGCAGAGGCCAGCTCGGTGCGCATTCTACTGCCCACAAAGCTTCACTTCAAGCAGCTAAGTTACGGATTATTCGAATAGTTTTAGTAAAATCAGTTAACAATCCGCGTCTAAGTTGAGTATGGCGGCGGCCTTGGCTTACCCGCAGTTACTTAAGACTCGCTTTAATGATCTTAATATACGCTGCGCGAAGGTCTAACTTCGTCTCCGAATAAGCTTTAGCGGGCAACTCAGCCAGCGCTGTGGCCTGTTTAATTGCGGTTTGTTCTAGCGCTTCAGGGGCAACCACTTCATCTAAATACCCAACGGTTTGAGCCTCTCCTGGCTCGTATAGCGTAGCTTGTAAAATTGCCTGCGTCTGATGGCGCTTGGAAAGTCGACAGATCGCCATTTGCAACCCAAAGGGCGGCAAGCTCATACCAATAGCCGTTTCGTTTAGGCCATATTTAAAATCCCCCGCAGCACCAATTCGCGTATCACTGGCCAGTAGCACTAAAGCACCTGCCGCGATCGCATGACCTGCGCTGGCAGAGACTACTGGCTGAGGGTGTGTAAACAAACGTAAAAGCATTTGTGCACCGCTGCCTACTAAGGCTTTTTGCTCAGACGAGCCTTTGGCTATTTCCTTTAAATCGAAACCCGCACTAAAAACGCCTGAACGTCCGGTAATCACTACTGCCGCAGCCTCTTTTTCTGCACGGTCTAGGCCTTCATTCATGGCTCCGATATAGGCGTGTCCCACGGCGTTGGCTTTGCCGTCGTCTAACGCGATAACAGCAACATTGCCCTCCAACTTAAAATTAAGCATTTGTTCTTCCTTATATAACTTCGTATACCTTCACTTTTTTCGTCGCCTTAACAACAGCTTACGCAGACCTACAAGCGCCGATTATTTTGCGCACCCGTCCGCGCCTTTATTCCAACCCCATTTTCCGCATTAAGCGCTGAAGACTTGGCCGCAGGCGCAAAAACACAATGTACGCAATTTCCGCAATGGATAAAATGATTGGATAGCGCATGATCAGGCCTATTGGGCGCAACATGGGTATTGCCCGCCACATGGCAGCAAATGCAGCAGCGCCAGACACCACTTCGCAGCCGACTTCTTGAGCATGAAAGCGCGCCATAAGCGTGACCTCGTCTAGTGGGCAAGCTTCGCCAGACAGCACGTCTACAAAATTGATAGCAGCGTTTGTGTCCAAGCGTCTAAACAGACGAATTTCGCGGACACATAAAGGGCAGCTAGAGTCGAACCAAACGATCACCTGAGGTTGCATATAGTGGGCCTTTTAAAGGTTTTCCCAAGGGTACTACTAGAGTGCCGCCATGCGAGTAATTAAAACATCTGCAAACTCTGCCGTGCCTAGCGACCCGCCTAAATCTTTGGTCGTCTCACCCGCAATCAACGCCGCATCGTATGCGGTTTTAATGAGCTTAGAGCATCGCCCAAAACTTGATTCTTCCTCGGTTTCAGCCAAATAATTAAGCATCATCACTGCAGACATCAACAGCGCCAACGGGTTCGCCAAATTCTGACCGGCAATATCTGGAGCGCTACCATGGACCGCCTCAAACACTGCCTCGTTGTCACCATAGTTGGCACCGGGCACCACACCAAGTCCACCGACCAACCCGGCACAAAGATCACTGATCACATCGCCATACAAGTTTTCTAATAACAACACATCGAACTGGGTTGGGTCTTGCACCAACTTCATACAACCCGCATCAATAATCACAGATTCGAAACCTAAGTTGGGATAATCGTTTTTGTGCACTTCGTCTGCACAGCGCAAAAACAAACCATCAGTGAGTTTCATAATATTGGCTTTATGCAGCATGGTGACTTTTTTGCGCTCGCGCCGATTGGCAAATTTAAAAGCCCAGGATGAAATTCTCTGACATGCCACTTCAGATGCCACTTTCATACTCATGACCACTCCGGGAGTGATTTCATTCTCCACTCCGCTATACAGGCCTTCGGTATTTTCACGAATAATAACAATATCGACATCTTTATAACGTGTCTCCACCCCAGGCAAACTGCGCACCGGGCGCACTGCAGCATAAAGATTAAAGGCTTTGCGTAAACGTACGTTAACGGAGGTAAAGCCCTCTCCCACTGGTGTAGTACAAGGCCCTTTCAACGCCACTTTGCAACGCGAAATTTCAGTCATTGTGCGTTCGGGGATAAGTTCATCGCCTTCTTCTAAAGCGCTGAGTCCCGCAGAGACAAATATCCAATTAATATCGGCTTTGGCTTTTGCCGCCGCCGCATCTACTACACGAAGGACCGCCTGGGTAATTTCAGGACCAATGCCATCACCGGGAATAACTGCTATGTCTTTCGTTTGCATTCAACAACCTTTGCTGTGGATCTGATAGATCCATTGGTATAAGGGGCACGCCGAGCGAGGCTCTAACGGCAGTGGCATTAAATGCCTGTTAGGTTTTCTAGAAGGCGGGCATAAACAGTGTTTTTCCTAAACTTGTTTCTAAGCTTAACAAAAGCCACTTATCCAAACAGAGCTTTTCCAATCTGTACGAAGATTATAGTAAAAATAGAAACGCAGATAAGGGCGCCCACCACCTTAAGCGAGACTTTTAGCGCATCCATGAAATCACTGGGGGCCTTTATCCCACCGCGTAACCAAACCATAAAAACCAAAGTCAACGGCAAGCCAAACAGAACAAGAACTATCGCTATATAAAGTCCCATCTATCTTTTTCCTACAACTTCCAAACCCCATCCCTGCGTTTAAACAAAAAAATCAAAAAAGCATTCAGCCAAAAATTATTGGAATCTCTACCCTACAGGAGTTTTATTTTTCAACTCCACGGACACCTTGCCTGCTCTTTTTGGGCAACGAAATGATGTTTTACTAGGGAAGCCCGCTTTGTCTATGGAAATTGGTAGGCACGCCCGGATTCGAACCGGGGACATCTAGCATGTCATGCTAGCGCTCTAACCAACTGAGCTACGCGCCTATTTTTACCTTCCTGTCCCTTTTGCGCATCCAAAACTCATCCGGCTAAGAAACGATATTCTTAACGGCAGCATCATGTTTTTTTAAAACAGTTGAATTCGCGAATGAAGAGTATATCGCCGCTGGGTAATCAGGGCTAGCTTGAATAGCCTCGATTAACCAATCTATACCCTTTCTTTTCAATTTAGACCAAGCACCTGCCCATAAGGTCGCGCTCAATCAGCCAAGCAGTTGTTTTTGCCGCAACTGATGTAATTGATCGCGCACGTGGGCTGCTTCTTCAAATTCCAAGTCTTGAGCATGTTTGAGCATCTGCTTTTCCATTTGCGTAATAAGCTTGCCCAGCGCCTTGGGGCTATCTGGAACAATAATAGGCTGAACCTTACTTCCGCGTTTGGATTTAGACCCTGTACTGGTTGAACGAGCGCCCTCCATAACATCTGCAATGCTCTTACTAATCGATTTCGGCTCGATGCCGTGCAGTTTGTTGTGCTCAATCTGTTTTTCCCGGCGACGGCCCGTTTCCCCCATGGCTCGCTCCATAGATCCGGTAATTTTGTCTGCATATAGAATGGCGCGACCATTAAGGTTTCTTGCGGCGCGGCCCATGGTTTGAATAAGAGAACCTTCCGAGCGTAAGAAGCCCTCCTTGTCGGCGTCGAGTATTGCCACCAAGCTAACCTCAGGCATGTCTAAGCCTTCGCGCAGCAAGTTAATGCCTACCAGCACATCAAATTCACCTAAACGCAAATCGCGAAGAATTTCCATTCGCTCTACCGTATCGATGTCCGAATGCAGGTAACGCACGCGGATACCGTGTTCATCCAGATATTCCGTTAAATCTTCAGACATACGCTTGGTCAGCGTAGTCACCAAGACGCGTTCATTGTTGGCAACAACCAACCTGATCTCACCAAGTAAGTCATCCACTTGATTACCTGCGGGCCGCACTTCAACTGGCGGATCTAACAAGCCCGTTGGCCTGACTACCTGCTCCACTATCGGTGCATTTTGCAGCGCCTCATATTTACCCGGCGTTGCAGAAACAAAGATCATCTGTGGAGATAGTTGCTCCCATTCTTCGAAACGCAGAGGACGATTGTCTAACGCGGACGGTAGGCGAAATCCATAGCCCACTAAGTTCTCTTTACGCGCACGGTCACCCTTAAACATGGCTCCAATTTGCGGCACGGTGACATGAGACTCGTCTATCACCAACAGTGCATTGTTGGGCAGATAATCAAAAAGTGTCGGCGGCGCTTCGCCAGGCCCACGACCTGAAAGATAACGGGAATAGTTTTCAATGCCCGAGCAGTAACCCAGCTCTTTAATCATCTCGAGATCAAACTGAGTTCTTTGCTCTAAACGCTGCGCTTCTACCAACTTATTATCGTCTTTAAGGTCCTTAAGGCGGTCTTTCAGCTCTTCTCTGATGTCGCCTAAGACAGATAACATACGCTCTCTCGGGGTTACGTAATGGGACTTAGGAAAAACCGTATACCTTGGCACGCGATTTAAAATTTCGCCAGTGAGCGGGTCAAAGATAGACAGTTCTTCAATCTCATCATCAAATAAAGAGATACGCAGCGCGTCTTTTTCTGACTCAGCAGGGAACACATCGATAATGTCTCCTCTCACGCGATAGTTGCCCCGCTGAAAAACAACATCATTACGCTCGTATTGAAGGTCCGTCAGCAGTCTGAGAATTTCTCGCTGTTCTAACTTATCGCCACGATCTAAATGTAAAACCATCTGCAAGTAAGCCTGAGGGTCACCAAGGCCATAAATTGCGGAAACTGACGCCACAATAATTGCGTCATCGCGCTGCAATAAGGCTTTAGTTGCACTCAACCGCATCTGTTCAATGTGCGCGTTTACTGAAGAATCTTTTTCTATAAAAGTATCCGATGCCGGCACATACGCTTCAGGCTGGTAGTAGTCGTAGTAGGAAACAAAATATTCCACTGAATTTTCAGGGAAAAATTCTTTGAACTCCCCATAAAGTTGAGCCGCGAGTGTTTTATTGGGGGCGAGAATAAGCGTAGGGCGCTGGGACTGCGCAATGACATTAGCGATGGAAAATGTTTTGCCTGAACCGGTCACACCCAAAAGGGTCTGGTGAGCCAAGCCAGCTTCTAGCCCTTCAACCAAAGCCTTTATTGCCGCTGGCTGATCTCCCGCAGGCTCAAAGGGGCTGACAACTTTTAAGTTAGGGTCACTGTGTTCTGACGAGCTTTGCACAACAAACTTACCTGGCGTTTAATAGGAAGAAGTTACCATCCCACTAGGACGGCTACCACAGCGAAGGCCTCCGAGGCGATGAATGTCCGAGAAAAAGGGCCGGGATTAGATTTGCGTACTCTTCACTGCTCGAACCTAGGAACCCAAACCACCTCAACATGCCGGATTGGCGCAACCAATGACGACAAGTCTGGCGTGAGTCGAGACACCTGCCGCCTTGAATAGGCGGCAGGCGCTAAATAAAACTACTAAGTCAAACCAGCCAGCGCGTAGACCTTAGTCCTCTTTCGGTGCTTCTTCTGCAGATGCTTCTTCGACTTCAGCGGCCGGCGCCTCTTCGGCAGCTACTTCTTCTACCACCTCTTCTACAGCAGCAGGCAAAGTTACTTTAATTAACTCATGCTTGCTTAAGATCGCTGCTTTTTCATCGCCATTGATAGCTTTTTTATTGGCATCTTCTACGGCGTAACGCTCATCACGACGTTGGTAAATAGTATATTCATCAGTTTTTACAACAGCTTTCATAGGAGTCTCCAGTACAAAGGGTAAATAAAGGGTGCCGGCTATTGCCCAGTGACAGCTTGCCTTTCCCAGCAGTCGCGCAGGTTACTCTTTTGAAGCAAATCCTTAAAGCCCAATCACAACCACCGAACATCAGTTCCAGCAATGTTAAAAGTCAAAATCAAATTTACGGCAAAATAGTGAAATTCCCATCTATGCATATGCCATCTAGTTACTAACAGCCTCTCGCTTTATCAGCTAATTCGTCTAAAATCCTTTGCTCACATTTCCAGACAGTTACCGCGAAGAAAATCTCATGGCAGCACTAATGACCGAGCGTGTGACCCACGTCCAACATTGGAACGACACTTTATTCAGTTTTCGTACAACACGAGACCAATCGTTCAGATTTAAAAATGGTCACTTCGTAATGATTGGACTTCCCGCCGACGAGGGCCGGCCCCTCCTGCGTGCTTATAGCATCGCCAGTGCAAATCATGAACACGAGTTAGAATTTTTCAGCATTAAAGTCCCAGACGGTCCGCTGACCGCCAAGTTACAAATGCTTAAAATTGGTGATGAAGTGATGGTTGGCAAAAAGCCTACGGGTACATTAGTCCCTGACAACATGCTACCCGGACGTTTTCTGTATTTGATCAGTACCGGCACTGGCCTTGCGCCGTTTATGAGCATTATTAAAGATCCAGAAATATACGATCAATTTGACCGTGTCATACTAACTCACGGGGTTCGCGAAATTTCTGAATTAGCATATGCTGACTATATAGAGCACGACCTGCCAAACGATGAGTTTATGGGCGAGATGATTCGCGAAAAGCTCACCTACTACCCCACCGTCACAAGAGAAGAGTACAAAAACACTGGGCGTCTTACCGACCTTATGCGCAGCGGCAAACTCTTCGAAGATTTAGGTCAGCCTAAACCTACAGTCGCCGACGACCGCTTTATGATTTGCGGTGGCCCAAGCATGCTCAAAGAAATTGTAGGAGTCATTGAAGCGGATGGTTTTGAAGAAGCACGCAATGTGCACCCAGGCCACTATGTTATTGAACGCGCCTTCGTAGAGTCGTAACGGAATAGCGCGCCTTCCTAAAGGATGCCAGCAAATCGGTTGCTGGCAAATGACAAGCAATAGCTTCCTGCAATCCTCTCTAAAAATTTACACCGTCTATTTCCAGCATAATCACTACTTTAAAAACTCGTCGGAGCTTGAATCGCCCCGTCCATCGCAGCACCAGTATAAGGAGAGCCCACGACATACAAATTTAAACTTTTCGTCATCTAAGTAACACCGTATAGGTCAAATATTGTTACCCACCGTAACAAAAAACTTGAAATTCAATCTAAATACTCTATTATTCTTTTTTGGTCAGACCAATGTGGTCCGACCAATATAATACGAAAAACACCTTTTATTAAAAAATACAAGTGCTTCAAATGAGCCAGATAGAAGACACCTGATACGAAGCCTATGACAACAAAGCACGACCAAATATCAGACGAGCTAACGGAGGACGTCCTACAGGGGAGATATCGCGTAGGCGAACGCCTGCCTTCAGAAAGAGACTTAGCCGTGCGTTTTGACGCCAATAGGGGGGCCGTCAGGGAGGCGATGAAACGCTTAGAGCAATTGGGCATTGTAGATGTACAACCAGGCGGCGCCAGAGTTAAAGACACTAACCAAGCCAGCCTTGACGTCATTAGCCACCTTTTGAGCCAAGGTGCCCTTCCGGACCGCCACCTTGTCGATCAAATCTTAGTAGTGATCAACAGTCTGGTGTCTATTGCCGCAGAGCAGCTGCTGAAAGCCAGAAGCGATGAAGAAATAGAGAAAATACGTGGCTTCGTCAGGGCGTTCTTCGAGCAAGAGCTCGGCAAGGAGGCCCACAGCTTGGCCAGAATCGCACTTATGCAGAAGATGCTGCAAAGCAGTCACAATTTGCCCCTACAGATTATTGCGCGCACGCTGTTCGAACAATTTGTGCCAAGCATGGAGCCCCTTGCCAACTTCGCTCAAGTAGACACACAACGATTTGCCCAAAACGCCAAAACCCTAGATCTAGCATTGGAAAAAAGAGACCTTGCGGCTGTTCGAGCGGCTTTCGATGCATTTTCAGAACTCAATCGGGAAACCATGGTCGCAGCATTCGACCTAGCCCAAAGCACTCCTGGCCAGGAGGCCAATTCCTTATGATCCGCACTCTAATCATTCCTTCAGCGATAGTCGCAGTCTTCCTCTTTGGTGCGGCGACACT
Source organism: uncultured Gammaproteobacteria bacterium (assembly GCA_913043815.1). Classification (GTDB taxonomy): domain Bacteria; phylum Pseudomonadota; class Gammaproteobacteria; order Pseudomonadales; family Azotimanducaceae; genus UBA4421. Next base: position 2,145 of record CAJWNY010000061.1, on the reverse strand, counting down.
TATGGCTACAGCACCCGAACTTGCACCGAGCGCCTTAAAACCAACACCGGTAAGCGTAAATGTCACCGAGGCGGTTTTTCGAGGCATACGGTTAAAGGTGCATTCACAAGGCACCGCTATGCCCTCTACCGAGAGCCAGCTTATACCAGAAGTTTCCGGACGGATCACTTGGACATCAGATAGCCTAGTTAGCGGAGGGTATTTTAAGAAAGGCGAAGAACTGGCAAAAATAGATAACCTGGACTATCGCAACGACCGCGATCGTGCAAAGGCGGCGTTAGACAAAACTGACGCAGAGCTAGAACACGCTAAATTTGAGTACACGCGCTTACGCAGTCTTGCGGAGAAACAACTTACCTCAAGATCTATGTTAGAGAATGCACTCAAATCCTATCGAGTTATGCAGGCTGCTTTCCAAGACGCTACCGTCAATTTTGAGCAAGCGAAACAAAACCTAAAAAGAACCACGCTACGTGCACCATTCACTGGGATCGTAAGATCGGAAAGTGTCGACATCGGTCAGTTTGTTTCCCGCGGGCAGCCCATCGGCACTTTGTATGCAAATGACATAGTAGAAATCCGACTGCCCGTTGCAGATCGCCAGTTAGCCTACCTCAACCTTCCTGCCTCGCCCAACAGATCACTACAACCAGCCGCACAGCCTAGAGTGACTTTGACCACTGAGTACGCGGGGCGCGCACTTACCTGGGAAGGCCGAATTGTGCGCACAGAGGCCGAAATTGATGTGTCTAGCCGTATGGTGCAATTAGTTGCTCGCGTGACCAACGACCAGCCCCTTAATCCAATCTCCGTGGGCCTATTTCTCAATGCCGAAATTCACGGAGTGGCGGCAGAAAACGTTGTTATTTTGCCGCGCTCAGCGCTACGTAACGACAATCAAATACTGATAGTGGACGCAGACGACAAATTACGTTTCCGCTCCATAAAGCCACTACGCCTTTATCAAGATAACGTTTTAATTGCCAGCGGCGTCGCAGCAGGCGAACGCATTTGTGTATCGCCTCTGCAGACGGCTATTGAAGGTATGAGCGTAGTGCCGATTAGCATCGACTTGAACGGAAGACGATCCTAAATGGACACGGCTATAAGGTGGTTTGCCCACAATCCCGTTGCCGCTAATCTGCTAATGGTACTGCTGCTGTTAGGCGGTGTCTTTGGCGCTTTGACCACTAACCAAGAAGAGTTCCCTAACTTCGACATTAAGGCAGTTAACATTACAGTACCTTACCTTGGCGCTGCGCCCATGGAAGTAGAAAAAGCCGTTTGTGTTCGAATTGAAGAAGCTATTGAAGGGGTGGAAGGCGTAGACAAAATCTACGTTCAGGCTACCGAAGGTATCTGCGCTGTAACGGCACAACTAATCCAAGACGCCGACGAAATTTTGGCTTTGAACGAGATCAAAAGTTTGGTCGACAGTATTAACAGCTTCCCTGTGGAAACTGAAAAACCAATTGTCTCTAAGCTCGCACTAACACGCAGAGTAGTGCAGATCGCAATAAGTGGTCAAAGTGAAGAGCGTGAATTGAAAGAAATGGCTCGAACATTAAGAGACAAAATAGCTCAGGTACCCGGCATTTCCCAAGTGGGTGTCGAATACATTCGACCCTATGAAATTTCTGTTGAAGTACCAGAACAAAATCTTCGTGCTTTTGGCCTTGATCTAGAGCAAGTCTCTAATGCTATCCGCGCCAGCTCCCTAGATATGCCCGGAGGTACGCTGAAAACAAGTGGCGGAGAAATTTTAATCCGCACCACCGGCCAAGCCTATTGGGGCGCGGAGTTTGCTGACGTTGTGGTTCTCACGCGAAAAGACGGCACTAGAGTTACCCTAGACGAGATCGCCAATATTCGCGACACCTTTGAAGAAGGTGATCTACTCGCAGAATTTAATGGTCAGCGCGCAGTGATGGTCAACGTCTCTCAAGTAGGCAAGGAAGACTTAATAAAAATTGCCGCTGACACAAAGCAAGTGGTAGAAGATTTTCAAGGCAGTCTGCCTCCTGGCGTGTCTACTAATGTCTGGATCAATACTTCTTTAGAGCTGAGCGAGCGCATGACTGTACTGGCCAGAAATGCAGGCGGAGGCCTCTTGTTGGTGCTTGTTGTACTGGCGCTGTTCCTGCA
>CAJWNY010000060.1 GCA_913043815.1 uncultured Gammaproteobacteria bacterium | reverse complement strand
AGAGCATGAGGAAGAAGAGCTAGTGAGAGGAACACTCCCGGGCAGCCACTACAAGACAGATGGAGGTGCCATAGGACTTACTTACGCAAACACTAATGGATTCATCGGCATGGCTTTAAGTCGAACCGAAGCAGTATACGGTTTGCCCGGTGGCCACGGTCACGGAGCTCACGAAGACGAACACGGTGATGATCATGACGAAGAAGAGCATGAGGAAGAAGAGCATGAAGAAGAAGGCACGCCCATTCTTTCTATGAAGCAAACACGCATTGATCTCGAGGCTGCTATCGTTAACCCACTCGGCGGCCTTTTCGACAACCTTAATATCCGTATTGGCCATAATGATTACGAACACTCGGAGATAGAACCTGACGGAGAAATAGCAACTTTCTTTGAAAATGACGCCACCGAGAGTCGAATAGAACTATCACGAGACCGCGATAATATCCGCGACGTTTTTGGCGCTCAGTACGACACCCGAGACTTCAGTGTTGTCGGGGAGGAAGCATTCTTACCAGGCGTTGAAACTATATCTTTAGCTGGCTTTTGGCTTCGAGAAATCAGCCTCGAAAATTTCAACTTAGAAACTGGCGCGCGCTTCGAAAGAGTGGACCACGAGCCCATTACCGGTTTAGACCGAGACTTCAATTCCTTTTCTGCTTCAGCGGGAATAGTCTATCCAATCACTGAAAGTCTGACGTATACAATATCGATTGACTACGCACAAAGAGCTCCAGTGGGCGAAGAGCTGTATAGCAATGGCCCTCACCTAGCTACCGGCCGCTATGAAATCGGAAATTCTAATTTAAGCGAAGAGGAAGTATTAAGCGCAACTCTTGGCATTGCTTACAATAGCGAAGCCTGGGACATGAATGTGAGCGTATATCGTTCAGCTTTTTCAGACTTTATCTATCAACGCAGCGACAACAGGGAGTTAGATGAACTGCCAGTTTTCGTCTGGGACCAAGACGACGCGAACGTTTCTGGTTTGGAGGGCGAAATCGTCTATAGAACTACCGTCTTCGATGAACATAATATGAGCATTAGAAGCTTTTTTGATATGGTAAATACTGACCTCAAATCCTCCTCAGAAAGGAATCTACCTCTTATTCCGCCAGCGAGACTTGGCTTAGGATCGCAGTTAACTTGGCAAAACTTTGCTTTCAATGTCGATTACATCCATGCATTTGAACAGGACCAACAACCTTCCTATGAATTACCAAGCCAATCTTATGAAGACCTTTCAATGTATATTGCCTGGTATATCCCAACTCAGCTAGAGTCTGAGCTTGAGGTATTTTTACGCGGAGACAATCTGACAGATGATGAGCAAAGACAACATACGTCTTTTATCAAGGACACAGCACCGGCGCCTGGACGCCGTGTTTCTGTGGGCGTTAGATATACGTTCTAACCAGCTCGGATTCATTTAAGATCTTTATTAAAGAACTTAAATGTCTGAGGTACTGCTTAGCGCTTGTAGCCATTAACTTGGTTACAAGCGGTGCAAGCGCTGCTCCAAAAGCCAATCTTTGGACTTATTGGGACAACGCTGACCCACAATCTACTATACAAATAGATCACAGTAGCTGGCAGCTGCTGTTATCTATTTATGTGCACGAAAACCCCGACCGAATAAATCGCGTAAGTTATAAAAATTTTTCGAACCAGCACACACTACTTCTGGACAGTTATATCCAAGAGTTATCTGCGATCAGTCCTACGCATCTCAAAAAAAATTCGCAGCTTGCCTACTGGATTAACTTGTATAACGCGCTGACAGTTCAGCTCGTCTTGTCCTATCCCAGAAAAAAAAGCATTATGAAAATGAAGAGTAGCTTTTTTTCAATTGGTCCGTGGGATGATGAGCTGCTAACAATTGAGGGTAAGGCTGTTACCTTGAATGACATTGAGCACAGAATTTTGCGCCCCATTTGGCGAGATCACCGACTGCACTTTGCGCTCAACTGCGCCAGCATAGGTTGTCCTAACCTTAGCAAAACAGCTTACACGTCTAGCAATGCCCAAGCGCTATTACAAAAGGCGCAGTCTAACTACCTCAACCATCCTCGCGGCCTATCTTTCGTAAATAACAAACTGCTGCTTTCGAGTATTTTTAAATGGTACCAAGTGGACTTTAGCGAGGATGAAAAAGGCCTTAAAGCCTACCTTGCCGCTGAACTCCCCCAAAAAGCGCAAAGAATTTTATCTTCTAACGACAGTATAGCTTACGATTATGACTGGGATTTGAACGAACAAAAATCGAAGTAGCAAAGAGACGAGCAGCCATTATCAGCAACGAATGGGTAGATACAGCCATAGCGGAAAACCAAAGCGCTGCAAGTGCGTTTTGGCAGAATCCGCCGTGGCACGGTGGCAAACCTAAGTATCGTTTGGGTCTGTCCCCCATCGAACTACAGCACTGGTTTCCAGTGCCCATGACCGCGGATATTGTTGCGCATAAGCGACATTTGCTAGACACCTGTTACAGCGAGATTGCTGCTGTGACAGATGATCTTGAACTTGCTATGACTGCCCAACAAGCGTTAGCTTCCTTGCGCCCTGATGTGGCAAACACCTATCCAGACCTTATCGCCAATTTAGCCATGCAAGTGCCAGACGACTTATGCCTCATACAAACTACAGGAAGTCAGCGCCTGATTGCTGCCTGCATCTGCTCACCCAGCTACTGGGATGTGCGAACCAAAATAGGCAGGCCTCTAAGAGCAATTCACCAACCGGTGGAAAGCATGAATGTGAAAATTGGCGATACTATTGAACGATTTATTCAAAACGCACCTCTAATGCAACCTTTCGAACGGAGGAACTGGTTTATCCACGATGACACTCAGCGCTTTCACAATGAACCCGACACAACCATGAAAAACGGTCCAGAGCGTTGGTTTATTCGCTCTGAGCGAGAAACGTTATGTCGGATTCATAAGGATTATTTGCTGTTTACTATCAACCCGCGTTTTCAGCCGTTGCCAGACATTGCTAACTATCCTGAAGCGCAACAGGACCTGCTAACGACCATGGCGAGTTTTGACAAGGATGAAATTGAATATTTTGGTGGTTTAAAAAAATATACGAAGGTTAGAACATACATTGACAATCTCTCGAGCCCTACTCAGTTCGACAGATTATGTTGAAAAAAATTTATAACGCCCCTTGCACGACTGCGCTTCATGCCTTTCTTTGGCGCTAAAGGCCACTTTTATTTCTATCTCTAGACAGCGGTTTTGTCTGCCACCTGAGAAGAAATCTGCGCCCTGCTAACAAGGCTACCCAACAAAAACACACCGCTTACGGCGATATAAAATTGTAATAGCAATGACAATTCATAAGTCTGAATCGTCCATGCAACGCTAGGCCAAGCTAAAGGTAGTATTAGGGAAAGCGCACCAATAGCTAACAATCGAGAAGCCTCAAAAATACGAAAAGGCCCTCGAGCCTCTAACCAAACGCCCTGCACACACACCGAGGTCACCAACATAAAAAAGGCAATCAAAACAAAACTTGTAGGTAATTCGTTCTGCAATTCTTGCAAGACCAAAGAAGCCATTGTGACCATCACGAACTGACCAAACGCATAGAGTTTGCAATAAGGGGCTGCAACGGGGTCAAATTTTTCGTCTTGCCAAGATCCCTCATAGGTTTCGCTGAGATCCGCTGGCTGCCATGCTGGGCCTTTGAACCAAACCAAAAACTTATCTTGCCAACGCCGAGTCCGCAGAGACATCTTTAAAGTATCCCACCAAACAATGGCATTAGCCCAGACAGGGTTCCAGCTCTTGAGGCCGTGGGTGATACCAAATCGGCAGGGCTCCTCAACCCTTTCGACAGCAAAGGTACCAAACAGTCGGTCCCAAAAGACAAAAACACCACCAAAATTTTTGTCGATATAACTTGGATTTTTAGCGTGATGGACCCGGTGATTAGATGGCGTGACTAAAATATAATCGAGCATCCCAAGGAAACGCACGTGCTCTGTATGCACCCAAAATTGATAGACCAAGTTGAGACTACCAACGGTGACCATGACTTCGACAGGCGTACCTGCTAGGTACAAGGGAATATAAAAGACAAAGCCAATATAATCCGTTCCTGTTTGGCGCAGCGCAGTACTCAGATTGTATTCTTCGCTTTGGTGATGAGCCGAATGAGAAGCCCACATAATGCGCCATTGATGACCAAACCGATGTTTCCAATAATAACAGCAGTCATAGGCGATGAACGCGACTATCCAATGCACCACAGTGTCCGCTGACCACTGCTGCACACCAAATAGCGACGCTAGATGAGTGAAAACAACCGCGGAGAAGCTCAAACGTAAAACGCCGACTAAACCGCTCAGCATGCCCATCTGTAAGCTATTCACAGTATCGTTTAAACGATAAGTCTGCTTTCCACGAAAATAGCCGTAAGTCGACTCAATTATAATAGCCAGTAGAAAGTAGGGTATTGCTAGTTGGACGTAATTCATTCGAGAATCATACAGAGCTTTCCCGCCCTATTTCTAGTGTACAAGACGGCAGGAATGAGCGAATCGGGAGCATCTTCGATAAGTCTAAAAAGTGTCTAATTATCATTTGCAAATTTTGGCTTTCGCTCAAATTGCGCACAGCGGCGCAAAAGCTTTGACGCCATATTTCACGGCCTCGCGCAAAAAAACCGATGCCGCGCCTCTTTCTCCGCAGTAATAAGCCATTTCTTACGCTCGTTCCTACACGGTCTAAGGCTCTGGAGCCTGAGCAGAAAAACCGCGATAATCACCCAATATCTCACAAGGTAAAAATTATGCCAAGACTCCGACAAATACCGAGAACGGAAGCCCACTCTAGCGTACTACCGTTTTACGACGCTCTATTTGGCAAGGACCGAGAGCCAACAACGCACCCGGGCACCGCCACTGGCACGCCAGGCAACTGGTGGACTGTGTTTGCTCACGTGCCCGATTGCCTTCATCACATGGTAAGCGGTTTTGAGTTCTACCGCAGTCGTAACCGCAAAATTTCACCAAAGCTCAGAGAACTAGGCCAAGCCAGAGCGGGATTTGCCCGCGGTAGCCAATTTGTATTTTCCCAACATTGCAAAGCTCTGCGCGGCGCTGGCTTTTCCGAAGAACAAATTCAGGCAATTCCTCACTGGGCGTCTACCGATTTATACGACGAGCTAGAACGCGCCGTTTTGGCCTATACCGATGACTTAGTACTCCAAGGCGGCCGTGTTGCAGATGGCACTTTTGCGATACTTCAGGCACATCTTAGTGAAGTGCAAATAATCGAACTTACCTATATCGTTTGTACCTATGAAATGCATGCAACCATGACCAGAGCTCTACGCTTAGAATGGGACGATATAGACGAGCGAATCACCGAAGTGGCCGTTCCTGTGGGCGAAAAACGCGACATCGACTTCTTTAAAAACTTGGACAAATAAATTTTTAGAAAACTAACCAAGCGTCAGGAAAAATTTGAATAGCAATTGATTAAGTGCGCTACGCAGAAAATTTCAGCTCGACCTTGCTTGATGATGTCCACGATTACAATGATATCGTTATGGCTAAAACTGTGAACATGTTAGCCCGGCAGCACTGCGCCTTTTACATATCGAGTTGGCACTAAACCGGAAATCACGGCAAATTAGAACGCTCCGGCGGCTGCCCCAACTGTTCTCAGAACAAGGCCAAAAAACCAGCCACCAGCGGGTAAATTGTCTATATAGCTCCTACTCAATAAACAATTTGCCCTGCTTGCTGAAGCTTGCTTTTTTTGATCTGCCTCTTACTCAGCAGCCCAAGTCTTAAGCAACTCATCATAAGAAATGGTTTGGCCTTGGGGCTTCTCGTCAGCCAATTGCGCCTTAGGTGAGCCAGGTTGGGACAACCAGTACTCGGCTTCTCGCTCTTCATTTAACTGGGGGCCACATTTGCCTTGAATACCGTGCTTTTCGAGGCGCTCAAGTACTCGGTCTTGCTGGCTGGCCAGACTGTCCATGGCATCTTGAGCACTGACTTGACCACTCACTGCGTTAGCAACGTTTGCCCACCACAACTGCGCTAGCTTTGGATAGTCTGGCACATTGGTCCCTGTTGGAGTCCAAGCGGTACGCGCTGAACTTCGGTAGAACTCCACCAATCCACCCAGTTTAGGCGCCAAATCTGTCATGGCCTGAGAGCGGATATCTGAATCTCTAATAGGGGTAAGGCCAACCACTGTTTTCTTCAGCGACACAGTTTTGGAGGTCACGAACTGCGCGTAGAGCCATGCGGCCTTACGTCGATCTAACGGCGTAGATTTTAACAAGGTCCACGCGCCGGTATCTTGATAGCCCAGCTTCATGCCTTCTTCCCAATAAGGTCCGTGGGGCGAAGGTGCCATACGCCACTTAGGTGTGCCGTCTTCATTCACCACAGCTAAACCATCTTTAATCATGTCTGCAGTGAATGTGGTGTACCAAAATATCTGCTGCGCAATGTGGCCTTGGGCTGGCACGGGCCCAGACTCGGAGAACGTCATGCCTGGTGCTTCGCTAGGCGCGTAAGCCTTTAACCAATCTATATACTTTTGAAGCGCGTATACCGCAGCTGGTCCGTTGGCTGCACCGCCACGAGTAACAGACGATCCCACAGGACGGCAATTTTCTACCCGAATGCCCCACTCATCTACTGGCAGGCCATTAGGAATTCCTACATCACCCGCGCCGGCCATAGACAACCAAGCATCGGTAAAGCGCCAGCCTAGGGAGGGATCTTTTTTACCATAGTCCATGTGCCCATAAACCTTTTTGCCGTCTATCTCGCCAACATGGATGGTGAAGAACTCAGCAATATCTTGGTAAGCCGACCAATTAATTGGTACACCTAAATCGTATCCATACTGCGCTGCAAACTTACTCTTAATCTCTACATCGGAGAACCAGTCATATCGAAACCAATAAAGGTTAGCGAACTGTTGATCTGGTAACTGGTAAATTTTGCCGTCTGAGCCAGTGGTAAAACTGATGCCGATGAAGTCCTCTAGATCCAATGTAGGTGAAGTCACATCCGCGCCCTCACCTGCCATGAAATCGCTCAGGGCAACCACGTAACCGTAGCGTGAATGCGTACCAATTAGATCGGAGTCATTAACGTAAGCGTCGTAGACGTTCTCGCCAGACTGCATTTGCGTTTGAAGCTTCTCAATCACATCGCCCTCTTGAATGAGGTCGTGATTAACTCGAATGCCGGTGATTTCAAAGAAAGCCTCAGCCAGCGTTGCACTTTCGTACTCATGAGTCGTGAGCGTTTCAGAGACTACGTTAATGGACATACCACGAAACGGCACGGCCGCTTGGGTGAACCATGCCATCTCGCTTTGGGCCTGAGTGGAGCTTAACGTTGAGGGCTGAAATTCATCTGCGACCCACTTGTTAGCGTTGGCAGCAAAATCCATCGCTTGGATTTCTGCGCTAACGGCGTTGTCATCTTTGCCACTACAACCGGCAAGCAGACTAAGTACAATACTCAATCCCATTAAACTTAAAAGCTTTTGCATCCCCATCTCCTATTCCTTCTCTAAACCTTTGTTTAAAGCTTTGACTAAACCGCACTGAATCTGTGAAGCAGTATAATGATTTAGCCGATCAATATTGTGTTTAAAAAGACTGCGCGAAACCTCGCGCTAAGAGCCATTAACCCTTTGTCATAACAAAACCGGCCCAAACTAGAGCAATGCTAGAACCAAGCAAAACATAGCCGGGGATGAGTGCCAGCCAAAACAAATGAATAAATGCTGAGCCTAAAAGGCTGATAAAAAACCGGTCGCCGCGCGTTGTCGCTAGGGGCAAAAATCCTTTCGCAAGCACGGTGGGCCATTTTAGCTCGGCCAGAGTTAGCAGCAGTAATGACCCGCCTATGCCGACAAAGAAAATCATTGTGGGTGTTGTCCATGCCATCCAGCTCATTAAACTCGTCCCAGAGCAAAGCCCTTGACTAGGTGTTTGCGCACGAACCACACCACGATTATGCCAGGTACTACAGTCAGAGCCCCAGCCGCAGCTAACACGCCCCAGTCAAGTCCCGAGGCGCTTACGGTCCGGGTCATGACGACAACAATGGGTTTGGTCGTACTGCCCGTTAACGTGCGTGCCAACAGCAACTCAACCCAACTGAACATAAAACAGAAAAATAAAGTCACACCTATGGCGCCTCTATTGATGGGAATAAAAACGCGAAAAAAGAAATAGGGAAAACTATGCCCATCAATTTTAGCCATTTCGTCTACTTCCGACGGAACGCCAGACATGAAGCCTTCCAAGATCCACACCGACAGCGGCACCGTAAACAGACAATGGGCCAACGCCACCGCAAGAGGCGTATCGAACAACCCGATAGAGGAATAAAGCTGAAAAAATGGCAGCAAAAATACCGCTGGCGGCGCCATGCGATTGGTCAGCAGCCAAAAGAATAACTGCCGGTCACCAAGAAAACGATAACGAGAAAAAACATAAGCTGCTGGCAGCGCGACACATATGGAAATAAGGGTATTCAAAATCACATAACTCAATGAATTGCCAAACGCCTGATACCAAATGGGATTAGAAAATATCTCTGCAAAATTAACGAGGGTTGGATTGCTGGGAATTACCTCAAACTTACCGGTGATGTCACTGTTGGAGCGCAGCGCCATGGTCATTAACCAATACAACGGCAGGAGCAAATAAATACAATAAAACACTAAGACCCAACGGCTAACGCTAGTCATGATGTTGCGCCTCATTGTCGTCCGACATGACACTGTTATAGAAAATCCAACAGAACAGCAGAATGAACAAGAAGTAAATCACGGAGAACGCCGCGGCCGGCCCTAGGTCAAACTGCCCCACCGCCATGGTTGCCAGATACTGACTCAGAAATGTTGTAGCATTACCCGGGCCACCGCCAGTGAGCACAAAGGGTTCGGTGTAAATCATAAAGCTATCCATAAGACGCAATAAAACGGCAATCACCAATACACCACCCAATCGCGGCATTTCAACATAACGAAATACTTGCCATTTGCTGGCACCATCTAACTCTGCAGCTTGATAGTAAGCCGGCGGTACTGAGGTCAAGCCTGCGAAGGACAGCAATGCGACCAATGAGGTCCAATGCCACACATCCATTGCAATCAATGTTAGCCACGCGTGGGTAGGGTTCGAAGTGTAATTAAACGCCAAACCTAACTCGTTTAAACCCACGCCGAGTAAGCCAATGTCTGAGCGAGCATAAATCTGCCAAATAGTCCCTACCACGTTCCAAGGAATGAGCAGCGGCACAGCTAGCAATATGAGCAATATAGAGGTCCAGACACCACTCTTTGGCAGCCCTCTGGCCACCAATATACCCAAGGGTATTTCAATGGCCAGTACGCTGAAACTAAAAAGAACCTGGCGCCCGAAGGCGTCAATAAAGCGCGGGTCCTGCAGCGTTTCGCGGTACCAGTCCAGACCCACATAAAAGCGGCTGTTGAAATCTAATATATCTTGGACGGAATAGTTAACCACCGTCATTAATGGTATGACGGCACTGAATGCGACAATGAGCAGAACCGGTAGAACACCAAGCCATGCTCTATTATCGTAAGGTTTATTAGTTGCCATTATTCATCAGCAGTATTGGCAAGATAATCAGTGCTGCTCTGAGCATGATGTGTAGCGCAATATTCTTCGTCAATAAAGCTGATAAATCTGTCCACCACCACCTCAATCTCATCTCCAACGATCGCGTTAATTGCACCGCGAACCTTTAACTCACCTGCTTCACTTGCAAGCGTGGTAATGCCTACTGGCGCGCCGGCTTGGGTACCCAAAATCTGACAATGCAGCACCTTTCCTTGCCAACGCACGGCGGGCGATGTGCAAGCTGCTGATACGTTTTCTAGCCTCGCCCACTCGGGCCTAAATCCTATGCGCTGAGCAGATTGATCTACACCGTTGGCTGCATACATTTGTTCGGAACCGGCAGATTTTATTGCAACAAAATTCATACCGGGGCTACCTATAAAGAAACCGACAAATTCGTGAGCAGGATGCTCGTAGACTTGCTGGGGTGAGGCGGTTTGCAAAATTCTTCCGTCCGCCATAACCGCTACACGATCGGCAAAGGTCAGCGCTTCGGTCTGATCGTGTGTAACATAGATCATGGTGACACCAAGCTCTTCCTGCAGCCGCTTTAGACTCTGGCGCAGCTGCCATTTAGTACGTGGCTCTACAGCCGTCAGAGGTTCGTCTAAAAGAACCACGGAAACGTTGGGGCGCATTAAAGCGCGACCAATAGCAACTAACTGTTTTTCGAACAGTGACAGAGTTTTTGGTTTAAGTTTGAGAAGGTTTTCAATGCTTAACTCGCCAGCAATTTTGGCAACGCGAGCCTGAATATCTGAGGCGGAAAAACCGTTAGTGGCCTTCCTAGCACGCAGTGGAAAGGCAAGGTTATCTGCAACACATAAAGACTCGTAAAGCACAGGAAATTGAAACACTTGCGCAAGATTACGCTGACTGCCCGACTGAGTAGACACATCGACACCGTCAAATAATATTCTGCCGGTTGTGGGTACTAATAACCCGGAAAGCAAATTCAGTAGTGTGGTTTTGCCGGCGCCGGATGCACCAAGTAAAGCAAAGGCTTCACCATCTTTAATCTCTAAAGACAGAGGCAACAAGGTGGGTTCTAAAACGCCCGGATAGGCAAAGCCTAATTCATCGAGCATGATAGTTGCCATGCTAGTGCGCCCCAAAAACGAGAATGTCGCGCTTACGAGCAGCCACTAACAATTCTTGCCCTTGGATAAAATCGAGCATCCCCGGACTGCGCACAACCCATGAGGGTTGCTCTACCACCCCAAGATCCTTAGCCTTTAAAAATCCATGAACAAAAGTTTCATCGCCACTGGTTTCTACCGCAGACACCTGGAGATCAAAGCCTAAACATTCGGCTGCATTGAAATCGCCCTTATCGACAGAAAACAAATGCTCTGGCCTGACACCCCCCAACTTGGAGATATCACTGGCTGCTTGGTTTTGCTGAGCAAAGGCCTGATCAGATAGGGAGGACCAAGCAAAAGTATTAATACCGGGATCGCTCATTAAATTTGCGGCAGCAAAAGTGTTGGGTTTTTGATAAACGCTGAGCGGTGCGCCAGCCTGCAGCTTGCTCCCAGCGTCTAGCAGCAACAAATCGTCACCCAGCGTGAAGGCATCTTTAGGGTCTGTGGTGGTGTAAATGACCGTGGTCTCACTGTCATCCAAAATACTACGCAGCTCCAAAGCCAGTGCTTCACGCAGTTTATAATCTAAATTAACCAAAGGCTCATCTAACAATAAAACCTGGGCTTCTTTAGCCAGGGCGCGGGCAATAGCCAACCGCTGCTGCTGGCCACCGGACAACTCATTCGGCATACGTTGAAGTAGCTCACCAAGCCCAAGCTTTTCTGCCAACTCTAGAACCCGACTTTGGATATACGCTTTGTCTTTGCCCGCTGCTACTATGGGCGACGCAATATTTTGCTGCACAGACCAATTGGGATAATTAACAAAGGCTTGAAAAACCACGGCCACCGAGCGCTTCTGCGGACTCAGATGATTCAACGGCGCATTGTTTAATGACAACTCGCCTACCACTTGGGTAGATAAGCCTGCAATAAAACGACACAAATTGGTTTTTCCCGCCTGATTACGCCCCAGTACAACGGTCATTCCGCCCGGCAAAAAATCATGGTCAAAACCACAATTGACCTCCGAATTGAGAAGTACATTTTGAATACGCAGCATAGCCTAGCCGAGAACAGTAACGCCGCTGATGCTACAGCAAATCACCTGGCAACAGTGCCCTAGTAGCGATAAAATGATTAGTAGAAGCCGTACGAAAGAAAACGTCTCTAATAGGCGCGGTATTAATCTCGATCTCGATGAGTCTATTGAAATGTTTGATAAAAATGACAGAAAGGGCCATATTTTAGGTAAAGGTAAAAAACATAAGAGGGAACACCACCATGTCTGCAACCGGACAATGCCTATGTGGCAAGATCGCATATAGTTTAGACAAACCGCCCGCAATGACTGGCGTTTGTCATTGCAAGAATTGCCAGCGTCAGGCCGGCTCAGCCTTTTCAACCTTGGCAGGCGTGCCTATCCGTGAGTTTCACATACTCGAGGGACAACCTAAGCTCTACAAAGACGCGAACACAGATAGCGGCGACGCGGTAGAACGTTTTTTTTGTGGTGACTGCGGTTCACCCATTTATTCCAAAGTGCCAAGCCAGGCCGAAATGGTTTATTTAAAGACAGGCACCTTAGATGACACGTCAAACTTTACCCCGCAGTTTCACGTGTGGAGTAGCACTAAGCAAAATTGGGTGGAATTAGCCGAAGGTGTCCCTGCAATGCCGAAAAACCCCGGCTAGAGAAAAAGTCGACCCACTAAATTCCAAAAAGCTTTACATTTAAACGTTGCCGTCAAAAGCTCTCTACGGGCTTATCAGGCCGTCTTAGACGCTTACGCTACTCCACGCAAGCACTGGGGCTAAGGCTACTTAGAGGTCCACAACTAGGACTTTTTCTGTAAAGGAGAGTAGGACCCGACTAAAGTCTTAGATTGGATTTCATCTATTGGAGGTTGAGCTTACGACGGCTTTCGATCAGCGCTAGCTCGGCCTTCGGCCTCGCCGCCACGCCTGCTGCACTCGGCGTTCAATGAGTGTCGTTAGGTGAGCTAGAGTGCACGGATGGAGCGAGCGGCAATGGAAAACCCGACAACGATCGACATCAACAATGGAAGCCAATAACGATTAAGGCAACAAGTACCGCTCCAACATTTCTAGCAATTGGTCGGCAATCACGGATTGCCCCAAACGCTCAGGAGCATGCAAAGCATAGTCGTTGATCGTTGATCGTAGAACTCGCGTGGTGAGTTCTATAGCGATGTCTGATTCACACAGGGGCCTGAGTTTGATGCCGTTCGAACTGAGATGTTCGTCTGATCTCGCTAACCAATCGGCCAAAAGTGAAGAATCCGCATCGCTCGTCGCAAACTGCGGCACATCACGAACCAATGCCGCATGCAGTTCAATGTTTGACAGTACCAACTTCATGTAGGTGGATATATGCAGGCGAAGTGTGTCTCTGAATGTCCCGGGCTCGGGTTCGGCTAGGACCAATCCGATGTAACGTTGATCTTCTCTGCGACGTATCTCTGCAAAAATGGCTTCTTTACCTGGGAAATATTCATAGAGAGATCCGATGCTTATACCCGCCTTTTCTGCAACCTTGTTGGTACTTGCTTTGTCGTACCCGATGCTCAACAAGAGCCGAGCACCTGCATCCAGAATCGCTTCGACAGTCGCCTTTGACCGTTGCTGAGATGGGTTTTTTCTTAATAAATACAATAGCTTAGGTTGATTTTTTTTCATGCTGGTAATATCCGAGTATAAAAACCGAGCGATCGCTCTCATAATGACATCCATTATATCGCTTCTCAATGATCGATATTTAAGGGACTAAGTTAAAACTGTTTTGAATTCTCTAGGTGGAGAAGAAATGAAATCAATCAAGCTCTACGGCTACGCAACCAGTCCCTATGTGCGGAAAACCGGATGTTTCCTTTACTACAAGGGGATTGATTTCACCCACGTTCCGGTTAATCCCATCAAACCCAAAGCCACCATCGGACACACCAATGGCGCACAGGTACCCGTACTGGAAGTAGACGGCGAGTGGCGACGCGAGTCCTCTGATCATGCTCGTTGGCTGGATGAGCTTTTTCCCGAGAAACTGCTTTATCCTCTGGTGCATCAAGCAAAAATCGATAAAATTGATCGCTGGATAAGCGACACATACCTGCCTAGTTATTTTAGGCGCTCGATCGATGGTGGTTTTAACGCTCCATTTTTATTCAGAGCGTGGCGTCTGGCAGCGCTTGTGAACGCAGATACGCCGCTACCCTTACTCATCCGCCTTATTTGGCCCTTGGGGCTTCGGACGGCGCCTTTCATACGGCACATGGCGAAACATATGGATCTCACCGAGAGCTATGAGGACATGCAAGGTCGTATTTTTTCAGAACTGGTTGGCCACATTGCTGATGGTCCCTATATGGGCGGGCTGGATCAGCCAACCATGCTTGATTTTTCTGTCTTTCCGCAACTTATATTTGGCTACATGTTTGGGTTGGAGAAGAATTTAAGCGCGGCGATGCATCCGGTTATCAAGGACTGGTTGAAGCGCGTCTCTCAACATTTGCCCGCCAACCCGACTCTTGCTGCCGACGAAATGCAGAGCAATTCTCTCACCGAGGCACTGGCCTAAAGCCACTAGGAACTTGTTATGTTAAAGCTACACCACGCGCCAAACTCTAGGGCAGGACGTATCGTCTGGTTGCTGGAGGAACTAGGTCTGCAATACGACCTCAACCGCATGGACTTTCATCCCAAAGACCTGAAATCAGATGCCCATCGAGATCGGCATCCCCTGGGTCGCGTGCCAGTTTTGGAAGATGAGGGTGTGACTATTTACGAGTCCGGGGCGATAGTTGAATACATCGTCGCGCGCCATACCGATGGCGCATTAAAACCCGCTGTAGAGTCGGCATTATTCCCCGAATTTCTGCAGTGGTTCCACTATTGTGAAGGCATGGTGATGCCACCGGTGAATACTATTGTAGTGCAAACAATATTGTTGCCACCGGAACGGCAAAACAAGGAAGCGCTTGAGCAGGCGAAGCGATTACTCACCAAAGCGCTGGCACCGGTTAACTTGGCGCTGCAAGGTCGGGATTATATGATCGGTGATTTTTCTGCCGTCGATATCATGCTCGGGCATGCCTGTTACATGAGTCGTCGTCTTGGATGTGTCGGTGAAGAGCTGGCCTACTTGAATGATTATCTTGATCGCATTGACACAAGAGAGGCATTCCAAAAAGGTTTCAATGCATAGTAGCCAGTGTCTAGCAACAACAACCAGCAGTCTGCTTCACCCCATTTCAACTACTTATTTTATTACGCTAGGAAAAACGCAATGAAAACTCGGATTACAGAATTATTTGGCATTGAACACCCGGTGGTTCAGGGTGGCATGCATTATGTCGGCTTTGCAGAACTGGCCGCTGCCGTATCTAACGCAGGGGGGCTGGTCACACGTATTGAGAGTGAGGCTCAGGAAATTATTCGCAGTCGTTTGAATTAGTTTGCATAGCCACTAAGGAGAGCATGCCTTATGTCAGTACCTTTATTATTAACGCGTGAAGATGCCATCGCTATCATCTCAATTAACGATGCACCATATAACAGAATGTCTTTGGAGCTCATGGACCAGCTTGAAGTGCTGGTCGATGAAATTGCTGGGGATGACACTATTAGAGCAGTCGTGATTACTGGCGAAGGCACAGATAATTTCTCGGTGGGTATGAATTTAAAACAGTTACCTGAAGGCATCAAACTCAAAGGTAGTGCTAACGCTGTATTCGATCAACGCCTCAATGTGATCTCGAAAATTGAGAATATGGGTAAGCCATGGATAGCCACCTTATTTGGTTACTGCCTGGGGGGTGGTCTCGAATTGCCCTTGGGCTGCCACTTTAGGTTGGCGGCCGAAGAAAATGCCCAA
The DNA here is from genome assembly GCA_913043815.1 of uncultured Gammaproteobacteria bacterium. Lineage (GTDB taxonomy): Bacteria > Pseudomonadota > Gammaproteobacteria > Pseudomonadales > Azotimanducaceae > UBA4421. The sequence goes on along the minus strand of CAJWNY010000060.1, from coordinate 1,820 downwards.
ATTGGATTACCCGAAATGGACTTGGGGTCTGTTCCTGCCTGGGGCGGTAGTGCGCGGCTCTCCAAATGCGTTGGTAGCCACTATGCGCTTGATATGATTTTGCGTGCAAAAAAAATATCAGGACCAGAGGCTTATCGGATTGGCCTCGTACATGAGGTGTGGCCATTAAGCGAATTAAAAGCGCGCGCAATTGCTCTGGCTCACGAATTGGCAAAACAACCTGCAGGTGCTGTACGTAGCATGTTGAAGGTTATTGTTGGTTCGGATGATAGATCACTGGGCGAATTGCTAACAGCTGAACGTGCAGCAGTGAATGCAAACCGGGGTACTGCGGATTCAAAAGAAGGCATGATGTCATTTCTACAAAAGCGCCAACCCGTCTTCAACCAGAGCTGATACAGCACAGAACACAAGACTATTATCCAGGAGAATCGAAATGGCCAAGGTTAGTGACACTATTCCTGAAGGGCTTCAGCCTGAAGTGGATGCGGCAATCAACTGGTTTAACAAACAGCAGGATAATGCCTTTGAAGTAACCGGTATTGTTGATGCGGAACATTCATTGGCATCCACAGGGTCGAAGGAATTACGGCTGGTGCTTTGTGGCGGGGATACTTGCCAGCAAAAGAGCTTCAATGTCAGCATTGCTGGTGAGGGCTTTGATGTTTCTCTTGCCGTTAAGAAAGCGGTTCAGGGTGAGGTGCAACCAGAGCTCGACCCACCACCTGGCGCTCGAAACCCATGGTTGGATTCGGTAATTAACAAACATAAATTTGTGATCCTGGTTTTCTACCGTGGCTTCTGGTGACCTCCCTGTCGCGCCGAGTTACGGGGCTATTCTGAAATTGTAGAAAAAATTCGGGCAGAGGGTGGTGAGATTTACGCCATTACCAGTGAACCACAGAGACTTGCTGATGATGCGAGGCATGATTGGTCATTGGATTTTGAAACCGTCGGTGACCCTCACCATGAAATACCCAGTCGGTGTGAAGATAAAGGCTGGCTAGAGTTGTTTGTTAATAAACAAACTGACTTTCTTAGAGATGAGAATTCAAAACTTTCTCATCCCAAAGGTTATTTTCAGCCGGGGGTATTGTGTTTGGATGCCAATCAGAGAGTATTGTACCGCTGGCGTAGCGTGCCAAACAAAAAGAATATTGGCGGTGCCGCCGAGCGCCCAACTGCCGGTTATATTTATAAGCAAGTGCTTAAGTCCCTCAGTTCAACTGGTGAGGCTGAAGATGCCCCGCTGGATACCCAGCCGGAACTGGATTCCGAAGGCAAACCCTGGCCGATATTTATATTGGTAGTGATGGCAAACGGCTGGTTTATCAAACCCAAACCATTTCTTTTAACCAATGGTTCAGCACCTATTGCCCAACGGTTTAGAAATGTCCTAATTCGTATTCCGATTTTTATCGCGGCGTGGATACTGGCTTGGGTCATGTTACCCGGTATGTGGGTGGGGTTGGCGGCGGTTGTCTATAGCTTATGGATCACGCCCCATATTCGACATATCCATCTGCAGATCCAGGATGTAGAAGTAACTGACAGTCAAGAATCATAGCACTAGGGGAAAAAAATAATGAAGAAGGTAATAATCGGCCTGCTTGGCCTGGTGGTGGTTGGCAGTTATCTGTTTTCACAATATTGGTATTACCTGCCTGGGATTATCTCTGATTTTGTGAGCCCTATAGGAGAAAATCAGTCCGTTACTTGGGCGCAAGGACCCAGTGCATCGCCGTCAAAGGCTAACGATGTTGATAAGCTTCCAAATATCGTATTGATTGTTGTTGATGATCTTGGCTTCAATGACATTA
>CAJWNY010000059.1 GCA_913043815.1 uncultured Gammaproteobacteria bacterium | reverse complement strand
GCTGAGCGAGCGCATGACTGTACTGGCCAGAAATGCAGGCGGAGGCCTCTTGTTAGTACTTGTTGTACTGGCGCTGTTCCTGCAGTTTAAGCTAGCCATGTGGGTAGCCATTGGCATTCCGGTTGCATTATTAGGCACCCTTGGCGCACTGCCCTTCACTGACATCACTATTTCTACCATGACGGTTATGGGATTCATTCTTGTGTTAGGCATTGTTGTTGATGACGCAATTGTTGTCGGCGAGCGGGTCTATGGCCATGAGCAAATGGGCAAATCGCCGATTAATGCAGCAATTGAAGGCACCTTGGAGGTCAGTGTTCCAGTAATATTTGGTGTTTTAACTACGATAGCTGCTTTTTTGCCACTGATTCTCGTTGAAGGGCGCATGGCTAATTTTTTCTCGCCGATAGGGTGGGTAGTGATATTTGCTCTTATTTGCAGCATTATTGAATCCCAATTGATCCTTCCTTCCCACCTGGCTAACCGAGATCGCTCAGAACCAAAATTAAAAGTGGCCATTATGTGGAACAAATTCCAAGGCGGTTTAGCGGATGGACTGGAGCACTTTTCTAAAAATTTCTATATGCCATTTGTTCGCAAGACCGTTAATTGGCGCTACGCCACTGCTGCTGTTTGTCTAGGTGTTCTCATACTCGCCTTGGCCCTTATCGCCAGTGGTCGTGCGGTGTTTGGTTTCTTTCCTGCGGTTGAAGGCAGCCGAGTTTATGCCGGCATTGAAATGTCAGAGGGCATTGCCGCTGAAACCACGCTCAAAGTGGCACGGCAAATTGAAGAGGCCAGTAAGCGTTTGAATAAAGACATGACTGAAGAGCTAGGCATGACGTCGCCGCTGATAAGAAACGTGCTGACCAGTGTTGGGCAAAAAGTTGACCGTAACGGACCGGGAAAGCCCCTAGGCGTCGGGCGCAGCAATATAGCGGAGATTGTAATCGATCTAGCACCTCTCAAAGAACGCAATAATATCAGCGCGAAAGTCATCGCTAACCGTTGGCGCGAATACACGGGTAGTATTCCTGGCGTGGTAAAACTCAGTTTCGACGCAGAACAATACTCAGCTGGAGCACCTATTGAGTATCAGCTCAGCGGTGAAGATGTAGACGAATTACGCAGAGCGGCTGAAGATATGAAAGCGCAGCTTTCGCGATTTACCGGAGTGTTCGATATCGCTGATTCCTTTCGCTCTGGGAAACAAGAAATACAGCTGAAATTGTTACCAGAGGCCCGCAACCTTGGCTTAACTTTGCGCGATTTAGCCCAACAAGTACGTAGTTCGTTTTATGGCTCAGAAGCCCAACGCGTTCAAAGGGGCCAGGACGACCTACGTGTCATGGTACGCTTTCCAGAAAGTGAGCGAAAATCTCTTGGCAATTTGGAAGATATGTACATCCGCACCCCAGATGGCAATCAAGTGCCCTTTTATTCTGTCGCAAGTTTTGAAATCGCCCGAGGTTACTCTCGGATCAATCGCAAAGATGGTCGCCGCCAGGTTGTAGTCAGTGCCGATGTGAACAGAAGCCTTGTTTCACCAGAAGAAGTCAGTGCGATTATTCGCAAGGATCTTGTGCCCGAGTTTCGCAAGCGTTATCCAAACATCGATGTAGAATTGGGCGGCGAGCAAGAGGAAAGAGCAGAGGCTTTAGGCGGACTCGCCATTGGTTCGCTGTTTTCTCTCGTGGTAATCTATGGCCTCTTAGCTATTCCACTGCGCAGCTATCTGCAGCCATTGGTGATCATGAGCGTTATTCCCTTTGGCGCAGTGGGAGCGATTGTTGGTCACTTTGTGTTAAACGAACAATTGATGTTTTTCTCCGCTCTTGGCATCGTTGCCTTGTCCGGCGTCGTGGTCAACGCATCCCTCGTTTTAGTGGACTATGCCAATCGCAAACGACGGGAGGGCATGCACATGGTGGATGCGATATTAGAGGCTACCTCAATCCGCTTTCGCCCGATTATTTTGACATCAGTAACAACCTTTATTGGGCTCATACCACTGATGTCCACCAGCACCCCAGCTACATCGCCGTTCTTGCCTATGGCCATCTCCCTTGCCTGGGGTGTTTTGTTCGCTACCTTCATAACGCTGTTGCTGGTGCCATGCCTGTATTTAATCGTCGAAGACTTTTTACAGCAAAAGAACGCCGCGCAAATGTGGCTAAAAGGCGAGCCGGCGGCCGAAAATGACATACGACTCAGAGCATCTCGCGAAGCTCAAAGCTAAGAGCTAGAAAGAGGGGTCAGACGACGCCCAAACTTCACCTTTGGCGTGAATATTATGTGAATGTTAGAAGAAACCGAGACACACCAGCCACGCGGCACTTTGTAATGTCATACATTGAGCTCTTGGGTTATAGTTATTTGAGAAACGTAGAAAAACACGGGGAAATAAAATGACAGAAGCTGTCTTAGAAAATCCAGATCTGTTCGATCTGACTATGTCCGAAAAAGCTCAACCACTCTTAGATGCGGTCAAAAAGCACATCAAAGAGAATGTCGACCCAATCACCGAAGAATATTTTCGTTTAGGTGAGGGCCGCAAAGAGCATTGGGGTTACGGTGAAGGTCAATTAGAGCTATTAGAAACCGTAAAGCAAAAAGCCAAAGATTCTGGCCTCTGGAACTTCTTCCTTCCTGATGCAGACACTGGCGAAGGCCTTTCCAACCTAGACTACGCATTTATCGCAAATGAGCTAGGCAAGAGTCCGCTGGCTTCAGAAACTCTTAACTGTAGCGCGCCTGACACCGGCAACATGGAAGTACTAGAGCGCGTTGGTACACCTGAGCAAAAAGAACAATGGTTAAAGCCTTTGTTGAATGGCGAAATCCGTTCAGCCTTCGCAATGACAGAGCCTGGTGTCCCTTCTTCAGATGCTAAAAATATTGGTACACAAGCGGTACTAGACGGTGACGAATGGGTAATCAACGGCGAGAAATATTATATTTCTGGTGCTGGCGATCCTCGCTGCAAAGTAATGATCACCATGGTTAAGACCAGTCCTGACGCACCTGCTCACAAGCAGCAGTCCCAAATCCTTGTACCGATTGATGCCAAGGGTGTAAACATCCTAGACGGCATGGAAGTATTTGGACATGACGATGCGCCTCACGGACACATGCACATTCACTTTGATAACGTTCGCGTTCCTAAAGACAACATGCTGCTTGGCGAAGGTCGTGGCTTTGAAATCTCTCAGGTTCGTCTCGGACCAGGCCGAATTCACCACTGCATGCGCTCAATCGGTGTGGCAGAACGTGCGTTAGAGCTGATGATTCGTCGTTCAACCACACGTCACGCGTTTGGTCGTCCAATTATCCAGTTGGGTAAGAACATTGAGCTTGTTTCTCGGGCACGTATCGAAATCGACGCTTGCCGCCTGATGGTACTTCAAGCTGCTAAAGCGATGGATACTCTGGGTAACAAAGAAGCACGTAACTATGTCAGCGCGATTAAAGCAATGGTGCCTGAAAAAGTCTGCACCATCATCGACCAAGCGATCCAGATTCATGGCGCAACCGGTGTATCTCAGTGGACACCACTAGCACGTATGTACACCAGCCAGCGTACTCTGCGCCTTGCAGACGGACCTGATGAAGTGCATCACATGGTAGTAGGCCGTAATGAAGTACGTAAGTACGAAGGCCAGCCTTATACAGCTATCGACGATAAGTTGGTAAACAAGTAGGGTCTTTTAGCCTCTTACTTAAAGTAAGGCGGCGAAAAATAAGAAGCCCGCTGTTCCTTGAGAACCGCGGGCTTTTTTTTGCGTTGATTTTCGCTAACAGACTAGAGGTTTAGATTAGTGGCTGTGAGAATAGTCATGATTATGGGAATGGTCATGATCGTGGTCGTGGTCGTGGTCGTGGTCGTGGTCGTGGTCGTGAGGTCTATCCGCAAATGCATGCTCGCGCTCATTTAGGGCCGCGTTCAACACAACTCCCTTTTGAGCCAACAGATTCTCAAGGGCCAATTGAAAGTGATCAAAATATTGATATTGCTCACCCTCAACAGACGCACCCGCTTTGGCATCAAACTGCGCAATGGCATCTATAAGACTCTGCTGAAATTCCGCCCAAGCAAACACCCCTTGCTCACTTAACGCCACTGCCATGGCAAATATCCGCCCTTGCCAAGGCGCGTCAAAAATCACCTCACCATTGGCCATGGGCGGCTGCAAGTTTTCCGGGAGTGGCAGCTCTTGGCTGGCGCTGGTTTCCGTGGGAGTACTATTCTTCATAAACTACTCTGCAACCTCAGCTAAGACTTCAACACCAATCATGCTGTCGCGAGTAATCTTGTTGACCAGCTCGCCCTCGCTTAGTGTCTCCCAGCCCTTGGGTTGAACAGGCAACACCATATAGCGCACCTCAGCAGAAGAGTCCCAAACACGGACCTCCTGCTCGGCAGGCAAATGCGTACCGAAATCTGTTAACACCGCTCTGGGCTCACGTACCACTCTAGACCTATAAGCCGGGTCTTTGTACCACTTGGGTGGTAAACCTAATATAGCCCAGGGATAGCAAGAGCAAAGCGTGCACACTACAACGTTATGCACCTCAGCAGTGTTTTCCACCACTACCAACTTATCCACTTGGCCACCTTCAAACGAAAATTGTGCAATTGCCGCAGTGCCGTCGGCTAGCAGTTGCTGCTTAAAGTGAGCGTCGCGCCAAGCCTTAGCCACCAACATAGCACCGTTCATTGGCCCCACTCGTTCGTTGTATAAAGTAAGAACATCATCAATGCGAGCGGTATCTAATAAGCCCTTCTCAACTAACAAACTTTCTAGTGCTTCAGCCCTAATAGCTGCTGATTTTTCGCTCATGTGTTGTCTCCGCCTGACGCCTGCCTCAATGCCATCTTAATCCTGCTAAGTCATTCGTTGAATTTCCTGACCAGCACATTAGCCCAAGGATGCTTCGCTTAAATATGGTTCAAAAAGATCAATGTTTAGCACCACGCTCGACTCCGCATTAGGACCCCATAAATCTGCGCCTTGGTAACGCACTGTGTATAGGTGTTTAGGATCTTCACCCTTGCCATGTGCGTTGGCGTCAGGAAAAACCCAAGCGCCGTGTAGAGCAACTACTTGACCTGGAACATCGCGCACGTAATTGGGTAAACGCGTATGGCCAGCTCCGCCTAAGCTGCGCGCAGTGACTTTGTCGCCCAAACCAAAACGTGGCTCGATTGCAACAAGACGCTGGGCTGTGGGTTGAAAATTTCGCTCTTCCGCTGAAAACAAATCCGGTGCCGCCGAAGGCCTGGCCGCTACAGTTTCATGAAGCTCATAGCCCCTATTTAGTACGCGGCTATTCACTTCATCTTGAGTCAACAGACCGGCTTCCACCAACATCGTTTCAGCTCCGCCAAGCCACCGACCATAATATCCGTCACTCAAATAGTTAATGGGATCTATGCGCTCAACCGAATGGCGAAAATGATCAGTATTGGCAGCAGCACCATTAACAAACAGGCTGTTGATAATAGTAAACACAGCCGCATGCCAACGCTGGTTAAAGCCGTGGATATGCCGACCTTCTTTTGATGAAGCATCTAGCTCAACATGGCCGAAACCCTGCTTACCACCTAAATCATGAATACCGTCCAAATGCCCTCCCACTGATTCCGCAACACTTGCTCGATGTGCTACCAAGATTCTCCAAAAGGTCTAATCACCGAGGAGAAAGACCAAGCCGATTTTTTTTGATGAGCCAAACGATAACACTCTTCAGCAATGTCATCAGGCTGACAAAAAAAGCCATCATCTTTGTCTGCATAACGCTCTCGCGTCCAAGCTAGATCTATGACGGCATCAATAGCCACATATGCCACATGCACGCCCTTAGGACCCAAGTCTCGCGCCATGGCTTCAGCCAAGATACGCTGGGCAGCTTTAGTAGGCGCAAATCCCGCAAAATTCGCTGAACCGCGAAAGGCAGAGGTATTGCCCGTGCAAATAATCGCGCCTTCACCAGCATCTATCATGGCTGGCGCTGTACTCTGAGCAAGGTGCAACAACGCCATGGTGTTTACCTTAAAGTTACGCGCTAAAACATCGGGGTCAATGTCCAGAAAGTTCCCAAAAGCACCGCCAACGGCATTATGTATAACCACGGAGGGAACGCCTAAATCCGTAACGATAGAGGCCAATGTTTGTTGTAAATACTCTGTATCGCTGACATCACAAGTGTACGCGTGTGCGCCCTCAATCTCTTTCGCAAGCTTACCTAATCGCTCAGCATTCCGCGCCAGCATTGCCACTTCATAATGCTCACAAAAACGCCGAACCAATGCACTGCCGGTACCGGGTCCAACACCGGTGATTACGCAAACTTTTTTTCTCACTAATCCCTCCCTCCAAATCAATCCACTATTCAAACGCCTGACAATTTGCGGGCGCAGTGACCGGGTTGCACCGTATTGCCTGAGGCAAAATCACCTGATAGTCATTACCAAAGTGCGTGGCTGGTAGATAGTAGTCTGTGCTGATGGCTTGTGCGCCACTGGCAAAGGCTGCATCTCTGCGCTTTGTATCATTTTCTCGCGCCTCTCGAGTGTCTGCATCAGCCCGGGTGCGCACCATATAACCCGCAGTCACTAATCGTTTAATCTCGTCGAATTTTTCTAGCGGTTCGTTAAGAATCATTATGGCCGCAGCCGGATGACCTTCTGGCGCATCAGTAAACATTGGGCGCTTTTGCCAGCCCTGGTAATACATATCGCGCTTGCTGCCACCTTGGTCCAAAATCATAAGAAACTTACCCCTAGCCTCCCTGAGTAACGGCCAATTTAAGCCGGCTACTTCTATAGGCCGAATGAGTTGAATGCCTAGCACCTCTTCAATGATCGAATCCATCAGGGCGAAGGCCTCAGCAGTAAAGACCTCGGGTGCACGTAAGCCGAGAATATACTCATCCTTGGCGTTAAAACTAATCCATATGGGCGCATGGGAAGGGTTATTTTTCGACCATGCACGAACTTGTGTAAGACAAATACGCAAAGTCGCACAGTTACTATTCATGTCAATTTGCTGAACATGGCCCACAAGAAATTGATTTTCCTCTGCGACGTAAAAAACATCCAGTTCGAGTTTACGCATGCCTAGGTCAAGTTGCTCGCCTAAAGGACCGTGCTCATACTGTAGGCTGGCTAGTACTTTGGGGTTGAGCTGGAGCAACTGTTTTACGAAGCTCTCTGGCATAGCTTGCTTATAGCTATTATGACTGCCAACAAATTGGATTTGATTGATATATAGACCAGAACTGCTAACTGCGTTTTTTAGGGCAGTTTTAAAGGAGCGTTTCTGCTGTTGGGATTGCAGGCGTTCTTCGCCCTCTTTCAGCGTATGGAGTTCTTCGCTTTGTACACGGTGCGCACTTGCTGCATTTTGGTCGCTCTGTGCGCTTAAGGCACTGGGCTGACACCCCAGCAAAACTAAGTAACCACATATCACTAGTAAAATTCTCATAAACTAGTCGTCAGTTTGAAAATCCTCATCATCTAACCCATGACCCCAATTTTGCTTTGCATGCAAATAGCGCCTATTGAATTGACTAACACCAGTAACATGTTTCTGGCGAGTCACATCATGCAAACCAAACTGCGCAAGGTCATCAATCTTCTTTGGATTATTTGTCAGCAAACGAAAAGGCTTTAAGCCAACAAAGTGTTTCAGCAAAGTCGCAGCGTCGCTAAAATCGCGACAGTCGTCAGGCAGGCCTAACGAGCGATTTGCTTCATAAGTGTCTTCACCCGCATCCTGCAAAAGATAGGTGGCAGCTTTCGCCCACAAACCAATACCGCGCCCCTCGTGACCCGCCATATAGACCAAGTAGCCACCAGCAGGATCTTCGCTGATACGCGCAATGGACTCAGCCAACTGCGGACCACAGTCGCAACGCTGGGAGCCAAAGACATCGCCAGTTAAGCAGTTACTGTGCACGCGGACCAATGGATTTTTTTTTGGTTCGCCCACAACAAGTACGCTGTTCACCGCCAAAGGCGATACCAGGTGAGCAAACAGGTGCTGCCCTCCTCTGGCCATAAGATCAGAGGCCAAGGTTTCTACACCCTGGAGTTCTGTACTACGCACGGCAGCGTACCATTTAACGGTAATATCAACGCCGGGCAATGACATTGGCATGGGGATGGGACCCATAACATTAACTGCCAACTCACCGGGGTGCTCAGGGCTAGAGACATCTATTACTTGGCCTTCGGCATTTATCCGCACCAATTTTTCTTGTTCTATTAACCGCTGGCGAATTTCAGGATTTAGATATGTAAACATAGCCGATATGATGCCTGATTTGACAGACGGTTGCAGAAGATTCTAGCCGCTAACTATGCCTACTTAGCCCCAAGACCAATTTCTAAAAAAGCCACTTCGGCTCTCTATTTTTCACTCTCTTGTCACTTTTTTTCCGTATTTACCGCGTCTTATCGCGGCGTTTAATCAGACAAATGGAATAATATCTTTCGCAACTTTTTCAATCACGTCAAAGCGCGTATCAAAGTTGGGCAGAATCATTACCTGATTCAGGCCTGCCTCACCCAATACCTGCAGCCTTTCAATTAGCTGATCTTGAGTGCCAATCATACTTGAGGCCTGCAAAACCTTAGGTGTAAGAAACTTTTTCTCTTCCTCAAGCACCCAACAATTGTGACCCGCATGAATACGCTGATGCCGACGCTCGGCGGGATAGGTCTCTAGCAACGCCGTGTAGTCTTGCCATATTTCAGCCAAGAAATTAGGCGGTTGATGGCCAAAATTACGAAACTGATCGTAGGCATAGTGCACGCTCGCCATAGCCATCGCCCCACACTCAGCTTTTACACGCGGCGAATCAGCAGTCTCGCCGGACTCTAGCACCACCATAGTGGTTAACGCCGTGGTGTAGTAATCGCCACCGGGACCCAGGGTTTTATTCGCCTTATTAGCGCCTGCATTGAGGCTGTGCCAACTGGCTGTAACTGCTGCCGAAGATGCCGCGCCCATAACAGCACCGTGGCCATACTGACCCGCAAGGGCCAAAGATTTAGGACCAAAGCCTGAAACATAAAGGGGAATTGGGTCGTCAAAATTAACAAAACCTTTGTCTGGCATAACATGCCGAATAGGTATGGCCTGACCCTCATGATGATAAATGGCCTCTTGACCCCGCAGCAATGGCGCTAAGGTTTTTAGGTAGGTCTCAAATTCCGCGATTCTTTGTGGTGCAAGGCCCATTATTCGCCGCGCGGTGTTGCCCGCTCCCACGCCAAAAAAGGTTCGCCCTGGAGCTAGGGCGTTGATGGTGGCTATACCGGCAGCATTAACAGGAGCCGGACGAGTGCCAGAAATAGCCACACCAGTGCCAATATTGATTGTTGAGGTGCGGTCAGCCACTAAGGCCAAGGTGGCAAAACAGTCCGACCAAAGCATTTGAGAATCTGCCATCCAGGCGTGGCTAAAGCCTAGCTCTTCAGCCCGTACCACATAGTCAATATCACCAATGTGCGACGCCGCACAAATACCCATATCCATTAGCCACCCCCAAATTTAAGCCACAACCATCATCGGAACAGACAAACTTAAGAAAATCAAATAGCGAACACCAAGTAGAAGAGCACAGCTGGGGAACTTTGACGAAGTAAAGAGATGGCGTGAACACCTGGAGCCTAAGATCAGTAGAGTCGAGCACGGATTGAAGTTAAGCAGAAAAGCAGCCCTAAGGCTGCTCCCCAAAAGAGAAAATTTAAGCTTCTAAAAAAGCCTAAAAAACCACCCGCAATACGCTCTGCGCAACGCAAGCTGGCTTCTCAGTGCCTTCAATCTCAACAGTCATTTCGTTAACAACTTCAAGCATGCCGCCTTTTTCTTCAACTGAAATAACTTTGCCGCGTGTACGGATTTTAGCGCCAACCTGAACAGGAGACATAAAGCGCACCTTGTTCCATCCATAGTTAATGCCTAACTTCATCCCATCTAACGCGGGTAAGCCAACGCCCTGACCACCAGGCAAAAAGCTCATGATCGACAGCGTTAACTGACCGTGAGCAATAGCCGCGCCAAATGGCCCATCTTTTGCGCGCTCAGGGTCAATGTGAATCCACTGCTGGTCAAGCGTTGCATCAGCAAACATGTTTACGCGCTCTTGAGTAATTTCATACCAATCTGTTGCCTCTGAGGCCACGCCTATTGTCGCTGTTAGTGTGGCAAGACCGTTTTGTAGTTCTGAATTTGACATATTAATTTTCCTTCTTGTTAATAAATCTGTTGCTCAACTCGCTTTAGAATCAGCCAGTTTGCTAACCCAGAACCCTAAAGTATGGAGGCAAAGAGTATCAAGTAAAATATGCGCCAACGCTTAAATCTTAAAGCGCTAAACCCTGAGGATGGGCGTTCAATTCTGCTATGACGGCCATCATCAGGTCTTCTTGTGCTTGAGCATCCGCCGAAAAATCTCCAACCAATGAGGCGCATAAGTTGGCGGCTAATAACGGCTCCGATTGCTTGGCGAGTAGGGCCTGCAGGGCGCCCTGACCGACCCCTTGAAAATTTGCAACGGCAAGTTCCTCATTACCCGCTGGGGCTTCCGCTGAATCCCTTGCAAGATCTAAAATCACATCAGGCGACAGCGCACCTACCGACGGCATCAACTCAAAATCAGCCAAGTTATGCAGATTGGAGAGTAATTTTGGACCCATCATTTGCGGCGCTATAAAGTTTGCATCCACGCGATTCATCATGCGTTGAATAACCTCAATCAAAAACGGTAACACCGGACAATCTTTGCTAAATGCCGCGAGTGCGTTATGAACGTTTTTATGCGCCTGCCAGGTGCCCTTTTGACTCTGGGGTTGCTCTCTGTCCTTTTGAGCCGCTTTAAGTATGTTTTTTTGAATCCAGAGTTCTTGGCCAAATACGCAAGAGCTGACAGGTTCTATTGTTAACAACGATGGTGCAAACACCAACACATCTGCATCTAGCCAGACGACGGTATCGGCTTCGCCTTGGTCTAACAGTTGTTTAATCCACAGCAAGCGACCTAAGTCTGAGGCAATGGGCATGCGCCCTGCAACTTTTAGCATGTACCAATCCGGCACTTGATCGAATAATTCATCACCGATAAACAGATAGGCGTAGCCAGCCTGCGTGGCCCAAGCTTTAACACTAGCCAGGCAGGCAACTAGCCACTGAGCGCGTTGAGCCGGTGCGCTTTGTAAAACCAAGGTCTTCGTCATAAGTCTCTTTTAAAAGTAAATATCTCTTCGAAAATCGGCAGTCATTCTGACATCGTCGGCATGCTATCGTAGGAGGACCTACTGCAGCCAGACAGAAGATGAACAAACTGCAATCTGCACCAGAAAGACTTTTAGCTAGCGCATTTTTTCTGTATTTATCGCTGAGCCTATGCTCAAGCTTATTTACGTTGACTGGTAATGACGCTGTTGCAGAGACTATCGACCCAACGACCCGGGCCTTTGACCTAAGCAAAGATTTACCAACGGGTGAACTACAAAGCCGACTGCAAAGCTGCGCCATTGGTCCTTTTATCGCCACAGATTTTTCTATTGCTCACCGCGGTGCACCGCTGGGTTATCCAGAGCACAGCCGCGAGGGTTATATTGCTGCTGCTCGCCAGGGCGCTGGTGTCATTGAATGCGACGTGACCTTTACTAAAGATTTAGAGTTGGTGTGCCGGCATTCCCAGTGTGATTTAGCAACCAGCACTAATATTCTCCAAACCGACTTAGCCAGTAGTTGCAGAACACCCTTCACACCAGCAAGCAAAGACAGCCCCGCCAGCGCAAAATGCTGCACCAACGACATCACCCTAAAAGAATTCAAAACACTATGCGCCAGATCTGACAAACGTAACACACACGCCAGCAGCATAGACGAATACTTAAAGCCGCTAAAAAGTCCCATTGTAGATGCACCCTTGGACTGCGGCACCGTTGTCAGCCATAAAGAAAGTGTTGTGCTGATCGATCAACTTGGACGAAAATTCACACCGGAGCTAAAGCGGCCAGAAGTTGCTATGCCTTTCGCACCCGGATTTGACCAACACGCCTATGCAGACAAAATGTTCGCAGAATATGTAGATCTAGGGATCGACCCAATGCGTGTATTTCCCCAATCCTTTGATATACACGACGTGCAATATTGGCTGGAGACCTACCCTGAGTTCGCACAGCAAATAGTTTGGTTAGACCCTAGAGGACGGCAGAAAAACTTCACAACCAGTCTAGAAGAAATGCAAGCCATTAAATCTCAAGGCATTAAAATCATCAGCCCGCCTATGCCAATGCTAATTCAACTCAATGATGCAGGCACTTTAGAACCGTCAGACTACGCAAAATATGCCAAACAAGCTGGGCTAGATATCATCACTTGGACAATGGAGTCTGGCGAGCCAACTGACCCAAAAAATTGGCTTTACGCCAACATAGCACCCATCATGGATAAGCCCGGGCGGATGCTTGAGGTACTGGACGTACTGGCACAGCAGGTGGGTGTACGCGGCATATTTTCTGACTGGCCTGGCACCATTACTTATTACGCCAATTGCACAAACGATTTGTCTAGCCATTTGGAGAAGTAAATGGCTTCTCTGCTTTAATCTAACAATCAGTCTCACCAATCTTGTTATTCAAGTTGATAAAGCCCACTTTCATCTTGTGCTGAAACAAACTCAGAACTACCATGCAGAAAGGCACTGATTTCGTCTATCCGCCCGGCGGTGTCTTGTTCTCCAAGGTCAATTAGCCTGCCAATATATTCCGGCTCAAAGTTGACCATACTTAAAGCATCGCCACTGGGTTCATTTTTTCCTGCGAAGCCGCCCTTGAAGAAACGAAAGGCCTTAGGTAATTCAATTTCATGATCTCTGGCAACATGGCCAAGGTCTTCCTGAGGTCTGAGTACCATGACATCTACTGGGCTGTAACTGCCCCAGTGGACCTCAGACAAATTCGCTAATAAGCCATTAATCCGCTCCATTTGAATCGCATCATAGTCAAGTAGATCAAGAAAAATAGCGTTGAGCATAACACCAGCAACCTGAGCCGGAGATGGATAGCTCTGGTCAGTTGCCGTCGTAGGCGATTGTAACGGTCGAGCCCGAGGCGATACTGCTAAAATACGTTTGGCGCCCAAGTGCATCGCCGGAGACAGGGGAGCCGCCAAGCGCACGCCACCATCTCCATGCCACTGCCCGACTACAGAAACCGCAGGAAAAAACAGCGGAAGCGCCGCTGAAGCCATAATGTGTTCGATAGAAATGTTGGTTGGCCTAGCCGATATTTGACTGCCCATATTTACTTCGACGACGTTAGACTCCAACCAAGCCACTGACCGACCATCGGTATAATTGGTGCTAATAATAGCTAAAGCCTGAAGTACACCTGCCTGCAAATTATCAGCAATGCCACCTACTCTCCCATTGCTGTGCTCTAGGTTAGCTTTTAAGAACTGTTCAAGAGGCCGGTTATCCACCATGCCGCGAATATCCTGTGCGCCCAGAGTGCCACCACTGGCTAGCCGTAAACCCCAATGCATACTTCTTTTTATCAGCTGTATAAGTCCGGTTTCATACACTTGAGAGGTGCTCAAACTGCGCCAAATATTGTTCAGGCTTTCTACACTTTCCTGCCAGGAACCTTGGTGGGCTGCCAAGTGCACCGCGTTTATCGCGCCAGCCGAGACACCGGTAAGAATCTGCGGATGATAATGCGGCAGAGATCTCGATAGCTGCCGTAAGCAACCTACCTGATAGGCCGCACGCGCGCCGCCACCAGATAAAACCAGACCGTGAGAAGACATAGATTGTTGGAAATCAACTTTATTCATAGACAGTTGTTCGCGAAGTTTAGGGTTAATTGTATCAGTGCTTAGCGCCCATCACGTATGATGTAACAATGCTTCAACGTTTTGCTTTAGTGAAACCACGGATGAATGCCTTATTTCGTCCCAGTGGTAAGGTCTTCTACGGCTGGTGGATTGTGCTCGCCTGCGCAGGCGTACAATGGCTTGCGGCGCTCACATGGATGCACTCATACGGCGGCTACACTCTTCACCTGCAAGAAGAATTCGGCTGGAGCATGTCCATCTTATCCCTTGCCTTTGCTCTTACTCGGTTAGAAAGCGGCCTATTGGGACCTCTGCAAGGATGGCTGGTAGATAAATACGGTCCTAGGCTTATTTTAATTATTGGCACACTGATTTTCGGCTGTGGGTTTTTCGTTTTTAGTCAAGTAAATTCCATTACTACCTATTTTGTGGCCTTCATTTTAATTGCCCTAGGCTCAAGCCTCGGCGGCTTTGCCACTCTGATGGTATCTATCGTCAGTTGGTTCGACCTACACCGAGCCAAAGCCATTGCCTGGTCACAACTGGGCTTTTCATTCGGCGGACTGTGCGTACCTTTCGTCATGATGGGGCTAGAGGCGTTTGGCTGGCGCGATATGGCTTTATATTCTGGCATCATGGTTTTGGTTTTGGGCCTACCCTTGGTCTCACTCGTTCGACACCGACCCGAGGATTATGGAGAGATACCTGATGGCATCTCAATTAAATACGATCCCGGCACTGAAGAATCTGACAGCAAAAATGCACGTGTCAGGCAAATCAGCCTGACTTGGCGGCAAGCAGTAAGAGAACCTTCTTTTTGGATGATCTCAGCAGGCCATGGACTGTCACTGCTGACCGTTTCTGCGATGCTCGCACACCTAATACCGCATTTAACCCGCAGCTTAGGGTACAGCCCGGTTGAAGCCGGATTTGTCTTCGCACTAATGACCGGAATTCAAACCGCTGGATTATTCTTGGGCGGTTATCTTGGCGATAGATACGACAAGCGCATTATCTGCACAATTTGTATGGCCGGTCATTGTTTAGGCCTGTTAGCTGTTACTTACGCAACAGATTTAAGTTGGGTGCTGGCATTTGCCATCCTTCACGGCCTTTCTTGGGGAGTGCGCGGCCCACTCATGGTGGCCTTGCGAGCAGACTATTTTGGCCCTAAATCCTTCGGTACCATTATGGGGATTTCCTCTCTGATCGTGATGTTAGGCATGACCGCAGGCCCAATAGCTGGTGGAGTACTCTACGATATGTATGGCAATTACGAACTGGCTTTTACAGTTATTGCTTTTTGTTCCCTCAGCGGCGGCCTCTGTTTTTGGTTTGCCAAACCGCCTAAGTTGGTGAGCGACGTACAAGTCCTACCCTCTTAAGAGCATAGATGAAACCTTGAATGGTTCCCTGATTTGCCATAATTTAAATCGCCAGCGACCCCGGAGTTGCTGCAAAAAAATCTACACAATAATTAAAGAGTGGTAGCACATGGATTTTACTCTATCCGAAGAACAACAAGGCTTTGTAAACAGCGCCCAAGCTTTCTCCAATGCCGTCTTAGCCCCTAACGCAGCGCAATGGGATGAAGATTGCTTTTTTCCCAAAGAAGCACTCAAGCAAGCAGGGGACCTTGGCTTTATGGGTATGTACACGCCAGAAAATGCAGGTGGTTTAGCATTACCTAGATTAGACGCCAGCCTAATTGTTGAGGAACTGGCTAAAGGCTGCACTACTACCGCAGCGTTTCTAACCATTCACAACATGGCCACCAGCATGGTGGGTCGCTACTGTCAGGCGAGTGTTATTGACAAGTGGTGCGCAGATTTAGCCATGGGTAAAAAACTCGCTTCATACTGCCTAACTGAACCTGGCGCGGGCTCTGACGCTGCAGCAGTACGCACAAAAGCCCAGCGAGTTGGCAACGAATATGTAGTCAACGGCAGCAAGTCTTTTATCTCAGGTGCCGGTGAAACTGACGTTCTAGTGGTTATGTTAAGAACCGGTGAAAGCGGTCCCAAAGGCATCACAGCTCTGCTTATACCAGCAGATACACCGGGCATCTCTTTTGGCAAAAACGAAAAGAAGATGGGCTGGAATGCTCAACCCACTCGAGCCATTAACTTCGACAATGTGCGTGTGCCTGTGGAAAACCGCCTGGGAAAGGAAGGCCAAGGTTTTGCGATTGCTATGGACGGTTTAGATGGCGGTCGCATCAACATTGCTACGTGCAGTGTCGGCACAGCACAGCAAGCCATCATTGATACCGCGGAATACACACAGCAACGTAACCAATTTGGTAGTTGCATCGCAGACTTTCAGGCTACTCAATTCTCTCTAGCCGACATGCTCACTGAGTTGGTAGCAGCCCGGCAAATGGTTCGATTAGCAGCATTCAAATTAGATGTTAAAGATGGTCAAGCAGGCACTTATTGCGCAATGGCAAAACGCTTTGCCACAGATGTGGGTTTTCGCATCTGCAATGACGCGTTGCAGCTTTTTGGCGGCTATGGCTATCTAAAGGAATACCCAATGGAGCGATATGTGCGCGACACACGCGTGCATCAAATTTTGGAAGGTACAAATCAAATTATGCGCGTCATCGTTGCACGAAAAATGCTCATGGCAGGCGCATTGGAGGTCATTCAGTGATTACGAGTTCATCAGACAAACTACAAGTTGAAATTATTCAGCACACGGCTTTGATCACTATTAACAATCCGGGCGCAAACACTTGGGACACCGAGAGCCTACCAGCCTTAGAAGACTTGGTTGGACAGTTAAACGAAGAAAAAAACATCTTTGCCCTAGTAATCACCGGTGCAGGAGAAAAGTTTTTCTCTGCCGGCGCAGATCTCAACCTCTTCGCGGACGGCGACCCAGAAAACGCGCGATCAATGGCAGAGTTTTTCGGCAAAGGTTTTGAATGCCTGGCTAATTTTCGCGGCGTTTCTATCGCTGCAATAAATGGTTTTGCCATGGGCGGGGGCTTAGAAGCCTGCCTCGCATGTGACATTCGCATTGCCGAAAGCCAAGCTCAAATGGCACTACCAGAACCCAAAGTGGGACTATTGCCCTGCGCAGGCGGCACACAACGTTTGTCATGGTTAGTAGGAGAAGGCTGGGCCAAGAAAATGATTCTTTGCGGTGAACGAATAAATGCAGAAACCGCTGAGCGCATCGGTTTAGTCGAAGAAGTAGTAGCCCCAGGAGGGTCTAAAGATCGCGCTGTACAACTAGCCGAGCAAGTTGCCCAGCAAAGCCCTATCGCCGTGACCTACTGCAAAGAACTTATTCACCAAGCCCGCGACAATGCGGTCGGCGACGCTCTGCCCTATGAAAGACAAAAATTTGTCGATTTATTCGCCACTGAAGATCAAGCAGAAGGAGTTAATGCATTTTTAGAAAAGCGCGCGCCCCAATGGAAAAATTGCTGACTACTTTTTTCTCAATCGGCGAATCTGATGTTGAGCAGGCTTGCAGTGTGTTGACCTCGCACTGAGGCACCAATTCGATATTATTCTGACAACTTCCTGAGACGTAAATAGTTCATGTTTTATGGCTCTTGTTGAAAAATAGAGCTTTCGACTCTAAGCGCCCTCGCCCATTAATCCAATAGTTGGTGCGCCAAATACGGAATCTGGGGATTAATCATCCGTAGGAGTTTCAACGTCAAAGAAAACGAGCTTTCGCCCTCATGACTTTCAAAAAGCGCGCAGTGAAATGTGTCTAAAATCTGTAAGGGTCGCTCTTCCGCACTATATGACGCGGTCTCTACCCGA
>CAJWNY010000058.1 GCA_913043815.1 uncultured Gammaproteobacteria bacterium | reverse complement strand
TAAACACAGCGCTAGGTAAATGCAGCGGCTAGAGCAGTTCCAATAAAAGTCTGTTTAGACGATCTACATAGCCAGCAGGGTCTTGCAGAGACCCACCTTCGGCCAAGCTAGCTTGGTCAAACAATACGCCAACCAGCTCTGCGAAGCGGTCTTCGTCCACTTCGTTTTCTAGGCGCTCAATCAGCGGGTGGTTTGGGTTAAACTCAAAGAATGGTTTGCTCACAGGCATGCTCTGACCACTGGCCTCCATAATGCGTCGCATCTGAATGCCCATAGCATCTTCGGACAGTACTAAACAGGATGGCGATCCAGTAAGGCGCTTGGAAGAACGTACGCCTTTAACCTTCTCACCGACTACGGCTGTAATCCGCTCAACCAATGGATGCTCGTCTTCGTCTTTATCCTTGGCATCATCGTTGCTGTCTTTCGCAGCATCTTCACCAGGTAGAGTTACGTCCCCACGCATGACATCTACAAACTTAGTGCCTTCATAATCAGTCAAAGAGGACATCAGCCATTCGTCAATGCGGTCAAATAAGACCAATACTTCGACCCCGCGTTCCTTGAATATCTCTAGGTGCGGACTGCGACTAGCTGTCTCATAAGCTTCTGCACAGATGTAATAAATCGTGTCCTGTCCTTCTACTTTGCGCTCTAGATATTGATCTAAACCAACCACTTTTTTACCGCTTTCTGCACTTTCATGGGTAGAGGAAAAACGCAGTAACTTGGTCAGCGAGGCTCTGTTACTGAAGTCCTCGCCGGCACCTTCCTTTAACACTTCACCAAACTCATCCCAAAACAGCTGGTACTGTTCAGGGTCTTTCTTGGCCATGTCTTCGAGCATTGATAAAACACGCTTGGTCACTGCGTTACGAATAGACGTCACTCGATCGTCTTGCTGCAAAATCTCCCGAGAAACATTCAGCGGCAGGTCATTTGAGTCAATTACACCCTTCACAAAGCGGAGATACAGCGGTAGGAATTGTTCGGCATCATCCATAATAAAGACACGTTGAACGTACAGTTTTAGACCTTTGGGCACCTCACGGTTGTACAAATCAAAGGGCGCACGCTTTGGCACATAGACTAAGCTAGTGTACTCAAACTTGCCTTCCACACGGTTATGACTCCAAGCCAGAGGCTCCTCAAAATCGTGGGATATGTGCTTATAGAATTCTTGATACTCGGCATCTTCCACTTCTGAACGTGAACGTGTCCACAGAGCTTGGGCGGAGTTAACAGCCTCGAATTCCGCCTTAGGTACAGCCTCGCCCTCTTCTACTGGCGCAGGCTGACTGAGCATGCGAACAGGCACACCGATATGGTCCGAGTATCTAACTACGATATTACGCAAACGAAAATCTTCAGCAAAATCTAAAGCGTCGTCTTTAAGGTGCAAAATCACTTGAGTACCTCGCGTTAGACCTTCCGCCGCCTCTAGGCTGTAAGCGTCTTCGCCAGTAGACTGCCAGCGCACGCCTTCTCCGCCTTGGGCTGCGAGCGTAAACACTTCGACCTTGTCTGCCACCATAAAGGCGCTGTAGAAGCCCACACCAAACTGCCCAATTAACTGGGAGTCAGATTTTTGATCGCCGGTTAAATTAGACAAGAACTCGGCGGTACCAGATTTAGCGATGGTACCAAGGTGTGCAATTACCTCGTCGCGGTTCATACCAATACCATTGTCGAAAATGGTCAGGGTTTTAGCATCAGCGTCAAAGGAGATATCGATATGAAATTCACTGTCCTCGCCCAACAAACTTTGATCTTCAATAGACAAAAAACGTAACTTGTCGATGGCGTCAGAGGCGTTTGAAATCAATTCGCGAAGAAAAATTTCGCGATTTGAGTAAAGAGAGTGAATCATTAACTGAAGCAGTTGTTTCGCTTCGGTTTGAAAATTTAGAGTTTCGCTTTGTGATTCGCTCATTTGGTTTCCTTCCCATCATATGATCGTTCTTGATGGACACAAATATGGGGTTAGCTGATGCAAAATCAACGGCAAGGTGCGCTAATTAGCAGAAATTTTTTTAGCGGGCAGCTACTGCTCCAATATCACAGGCAGATCTACCAAATATGCATAGCCAAGCACTCTAAGCCAAATGGCTGTGTAACATCTCGAGCGCTGTACCTTCGGGCGAAATACCAGCTCCAGGCGCAAAGATCCCCGGTTCAAAGAAACTTGAACCGGGGCATTTTAAATTTACGGCTAGGCTTCAAGCCAAAGGTTCGGTAGTTTGTTAGGCCTGCTTTTCGCCATCACCTTTAACTAAAGCCCTAAATTATAGTCTTTAGCTCCTCTCTCCGAGCTAGCCCCAACCGGTTACTTCTGCCAGTGCATCACCAATTTCAGCCAGACTACGGACGGTACGCACGCCGGCATCAGAGAGTGCCGCGAACTTGTCGTCCGCAGTACCTTTACCACCCGCGATAATTGCACCAGCATGACCCATGCGCTTACCTGGGGGCGCTGTAACGCCTGCAATGTAGCTAACAACTGGCTTAGTGACATGCGCTTTAATAAAAGCCGCAGCTTCTTCTTCAGCATTACCACCAATCTCGCCGACCATAACTATGGCTTCAGTCTTTTCGTCTGCCTCAAATAACTTAAGAATGTCGATAAAGTGACTGCCGGGGATGGGATCGCCGCCAATACCTACACAAGAGCTTTGACCATATCCTCGATCGGTAGTTTGCTTAACCGCTTCATAAGTTAATGTACCGGAGCGGGAAACAATACCCACCTTGCCAGGCAAATGAATGTCACCAGGCATAATACCAATCTTGCACTCACCCGGTGTAATAACACCGGGGCAGTTTGGTCCGATCATACGAGCGTCGGTTACCTCCAGACGAGCCTTAACTGCCAGCATGTCCAAAGTAGGAATCCCTTCGGTAATACAAACGATCAACTCGATACCTGCATCTAGAGCTTCCAAAATAGAATCTTTACAGAAACTAGCTGGCACATAGATTACTGTGGCCGAAGCACCAGTTCTGGCCACTGCATCAGCCACGGTATCAAAGACCGGCAGGCCCAAATGTGTTGTGCCGCCTTTACCAGGCGTAACGCCACCCACCAGCTGAGTACCATATGCTAACGCTTGTTCGCTGTGCAGTGTGCCTTGAGACCCGGTGAACCCCTGGCAAATAACCTTGGTGTCTTTATTGATCAATATGCTCATGCGTTCCCTCCTGCTGCTGCGACTGCTTTTTCGGCTGCATCTACCAAAGAATCTGCAGGAATAATATTCAGCCCACTGTCTGCCAAAGTTTTTCTGCCCAGCTCTGAGTTATTGCCTTCAAAACGCACAACCACAGGCACTTCAACACCTACTTCTTGCACCGCGCCAATAATACCTTCTGCAATGGTTGCGCAGCTTACAATGCCTCCAAAAATATTGATCAACACTGCTTGTACAGCTTTATCTGAAAGAATGATCTTAAACGCTTCGGAGACTGCTTCTTTAGTTGCACCGCCACCTACGTCTAAAAAGTTAGCAGGGTTACCACCGTGCAACTTAACCAAATCCATCGTACCCATAGCAAGACCTGCGCCGTTAACCATGCAACCAATATTGCCTTCTAGAGCAACGTAATTAAGGTTGTATACAGCAGCTTGAGCCTCGCGCTCATCTTCCTGCGAGGGATCGTTCATCGCCGCAATCGCGCTTTGGCGATACAGCGCGTTACCATCGATGTTAATCTTGGCATCTAGACAATGAATGTTGCCGTCAGTCGTTACTACTAGAGGATTAATTTCTAGTAACGAGCAATCTGATTCTTCAAACAACTTAGCCAAACCCATAAACAAATCAGCGAATTGTCTGATTTGTGCACCTTTTAAACCCAACTTAAACGCCAGTTCACGGCCTTGGTAAGGCTGCGCACCTACAAAAGGGTCTATGGTTGCGCGAAGTATTTTCTCCGGTGTTTCTTCAGCAACCGTCTCAATTTCAACACCGCCCTCTGTTGAAGCCATAAAGACTACGCGACGACTGCCGCGGTCAATTACCGCGCTCAAATACAACTCTCGCTCAATATCCGTGCAGCTTTCAACGTAGATCTTACTCACTGGCTGACCGTTTTCATCCGTCTGAATGGTAACTAGGTTTTTGCCCACCCACTGGTCGGCAAATGCACGAATGTCTTCTAATGAATCGACTACTTTGACACCTCCAGCTTTACCTCGTCCACCCGCGTGCACTTGAACTTTTACGACCCAGCGGCTACCGCCAATTTTTTCTGCTGCAGCTACTGCTTCGTCTGCAGTATCCACTGCATACCCCTCTGAAACGGGCAATCCGTATTCGGCAAATAGGCCTTTGGCCTGGTACTCATGTAAATTCATGGGCGAGGCATTCCTCCCTTAGTTTTCGCTCATCAGAGCGTTGTGGATATTATGTACACCGCAGCTTTCACTGCGCTCAACTTCCCTCTTCGGCTTATCGGCCTAGTTTTGCTATCTAAATAATTTCTTTCACAACTGTTTTCTAAAACTGTTGCGGTCTTTTCTTAACTCTAACCTAAACGCTCCTTCGCAAGCGTTCACAAAAGATAATGCCACGTTGCTTTCAGACCCAATGCTATTTTTAACGTTTAACCAGCTAACGCCTAATTCTTTGCGCGACTGGGTTTATTGATCATGTGAATCGCTTGGCCTGCTGCCCCAAGAGCTGCCTCATGCAGCCCTTCGGATAATGTCGGGTGAGCAAACATAATCAATCCAAGATCCTCTGCTGAGGCATTAAATTCCATACTAATCACCGCTTGGGCTATCAATTCAGATGCCTGCGCACCCAATACGTGAACGCCCAAGATGCGATCGGTCTTGGCATCGGCAATGACTTTGACCATACCATCGTTGTCATTGGCGGCAAGCGCACGACCGTTAGCTACGAATGGAAACATGCCCACCCTAAAGTCTTCACCGTCGGCTTTTAGCTGCTGCTCAGTCTTACCCACCCATGCAATTTCCGGGTGCGTGTAAATGACACTTGGCACTGTTTCGTAATTAACCATTGGCTTGTGCCCAGCGATACGCTCGACCACCATTATCCCCTCTTCCATACCTTTATGGGCCAACATAGGGCCACGCACCACATCCCCTACGGCGTACACGTTAGGCGCGTCAGTTGCGCACAAATCGTTCACAAAGAGAAATCCGCGCTCATCTAGGTTCACGCCGGAGTCTGGCGCCAACAAACCTTCGGTATACGGACGTCGCCCAACAGCAACTATCAGGCGGTCAAAATTTGCAATATGCTCCCCATCTTTATCTTGGAAAGTAACCGCAACGAACCTCTTTTTTCCAGAGCCTTTAACCTCGGTGCCCGTTACCCGAGCGCCCAAGCGAATATCTAAACCTTGCTTCTTAAAAATACGCAAAGAGTCTCTACTGACCCGGCTATCAGCCATAGGCAAAAACTCGTCCATAGCTTCTAACACTACAGTTTCAGAGCCTAAGCGATTCCAAACACTACCGAGTTCTAAACCAATGACTCCGGCGCCAATTACACCCAAACGTTTAGGCACCGCAGTGAATTCTAGCGCACCGGTTGAATCGACGATTAGGTCGTCAGTCATAGGCGCTGGCGGAATATCTACCGGAACGGAACCCGGAGCCAAAATCACATTTTTGGCCTGAAGCATCTGTTCTTCACCGCCATGAGGGGTAAAACCTACTTGGCAGTTGCCGTACAAGCGACCCGAACCCTCCAATGAAGTAACACCGTTACCTTTAAATAAGGCAGCAACGCCGCCGGTTAAACCAGCAACCACCTCATCTTTGCGAGCTATCATCTTTGGCACATCGGCTGTAACCGACGACACCTTAATACCTATATCAGCAAACTCATGCTGAGCTTCGTGTAACTTGTGCGACGCATCCAATAATGCTTTGGACGGAATACAGCCCCAGTTCAAGCAGGTGCCACCGAGTACCGGCTGATGATTCTTATTTATCATCTTGTTTATACAAGCTGTCTTCATACCAAGCTGAGCTGCACGAATTGCAGCGTGATAGCCCGCAGGACCGCCACCGATAACTATAACGTCGTAAGATTCATCCATTTTAAAGCTCCAGTAGTATGCGCGCAGGATCTTCCAACATACCCTTAATCGCTACTAAGAACTGTACAGCTTCCCTACCGTCTATAAGGCGATGATCATAGGACAGCGCTAAGTACATCATGGGCCTTATGACAATTTCACCGTCGACCACTACCGCACGATCTTGAATATTGTGCATACCCAGTACGCCGGTTTGAGGTGCATTAAGAATGGGGGTAGACAGCATAGAACCGAAAATACCGCCATTTGTAATCGTAAATGTCCCACCGGCCATATCTTCCAGTCCAAGCTTACCCGCTCGGGCTTTACCGCCATAAGCGGCAATCTGATCTTCAATCTGCGCTAAGCTCAGTGCATCAGTGTCTCTCACTACTGGCACTACCAAGCCTTTATCTGTAGAAACTGCCACCCCAATATCATAGAAGCCGTGATAAACAATATCGCTTCCATCAATGCTGGCATTAACAGAAGGAAAGCGCTTTAAGGCTTCTGTTGCAGCACGCACGAAGAACGACATAAACCCGAGTCTTGTGTCGTTATGGGCGGCCTGAAACTCAGCCTGATATTTCTTTCGTAGGGTCATAATCGGACCCATATCGACTTCGTTAAAAGTAGTCAACATAGCAGCGTTTTGCTGGGCTTCTACTAATCGCTTGGCGATACTAGCGCGGAGCCTAGTCATAGGAACGCGCCGCTCTACCCTTTCACCAGCTGAGCTATCATCTTCGCTGACTGATATCGAGACAGACTCGGAGTTAGAAATCGCAGGTCTACTGGCAGGGGCACTAGCTTTATCTGAGACAACTACAGGCTTAGCAACTGCGTGAGCAACGTCCTCTTTGGTGATTCTACCATCGCGACCAGTGCCCGTGATCGCACTGATATCAATGTTCGCCTCGGAAGCCATCTTCTTTGCCGCAGGGCTAGCAAATTGCTCGCCAGCGTCTAGATCAGTGTTTTGCGAATCAGTTAATGCAGGCGTTGCGCCAGAGTCTTGACTGCCTGGCTGAAACATCGCGATAACTTCTTCCGAAAGCACGGTCTCGCCTTCGGGCTTAAGAATAGCTTCTAATACGCCATCTTCAGGCGCATAAACCTCTATAACCACTTTGTCTGTTTCTATGTCCACCAGCAGATCGTCTCTGGCGACAAATGAGCCAGGTTTATGATGCCACTGAGCCACACTGCCGTCGGCAATGGATTCCGGAAATGTTGGTGCTTTGATTTCCATAATTACTTCCCACTGTCCTCGTCGTCTGAAGTTTCGCCAACCAGAGCTGATTGAACTAATTTTTGTTGTTGTTGTATATGCACGCTAGCGTAGCCTACTGCAGGAGCAGCAAACGCAGTACGACCGGCATATTGCAGCGGCAATCCGGGACCATCTCGTGTCATAGCTCTGCGCAAATGGTGCTGAATGGCGTACCAAGCACCCTGATTCATAGGCTCTTCTTGGCACCATACAACCCGATCTAGATTTTTATACCGATTAAATTCTTCGCCAAAGGCCTTCTGCGGGAATGGATACAATTGCTCTATCCGAACCAATGCTACATTCTCAAGCCCCCCCTCTTCCCGCGCTTCAACGAGGTCATAGTAAACCTTGCCACTGCACAGAACCAATCTATCTACTTGCGTAACGTCGAGATCAGTTGTTTCGCCAATGACATTTTGGAATGTTCCTTGACAAAGGTCCTCAAGACTCGAAACCGCGCGCTTATGCCTCAGTAAACTTTTAGGCGTCATAGCTATCAACGGCTTTCGCGCAGGTCGGATAGCTTGCCGCCGAAGCATATGAAAAACCTGCGCCGGAGTAGAGGGGACACATATCTGCATATTATGCTCGGCGCACAGCTGCAAAAAGCGCTCTAACCTTGCTGAGGAATGTTCTGGACCAGCACCTTCCATTCCATGAGGTAGAAGCATTGTCAAGCCGCACAAACGAGCCCACTTAGTCTCACCAGAGCTAATAAACTGATCTATCACCACTTGAGCACCGTTAGCAAAATCACCAAATTGCGCCTCCCAAACAACAAGCGTATTGGGCGCAGTGGTCGCATAGCCATATTCAAAAGCTAAGACAGCCTCTTCTGAAAGGAGAGAGTCATATAAATCAAAAGTAATATCTTCTCGCAAAAGGTTAAGCGGAATAATTCTTTTGCCATCTTTTTGGTTAAATAAAGCGGCGTGTCGATGAGAGAAGGTTCCTACGCCAACGTCTTGACCCGTCAATCTGACAGGATAACCTTGATCAATTAAAGTTGCGTATGCCATAACCTCCGCCATACCCCAATTTACAGGCATAGCTCCAGCTGCCATCCGGTGCCGGTCTTCTAAAATCTTACTGACTTGTCGATGCACCACAAACCCATCGGGCAACTTTTCAAGCTTACGCATCGTTTCTCGAAAATCGTCGACAGGTACGGAGGTAACGGCTGGCGTATCCCAGTCCAACCCTAAATAGGGATTCCAATTTACAAAGAGCTTACTGTCAGGTTCCTTAACCAAACTTAACGCAACACTTTCACCACCCTCAAGCGTATCTCTATAGCCCTCCGTCATAGCGTCGACTTCAGCTTGATCCACAATAGCGTCTTCAACCATTTTTTCGCCATAGATACTGCAGACCGTTTTGTGGGCGCGTATCTTTTTGTACATCATCGGCTGAGTTTTCATAGGTTCTTCAGCTTCGTTATGACCTCTTCGTCGATAACAAATCAGGTCAATGACCACATCTTTGCGGAATTCCATCCGATAATCAGCAGCAAGTTGTGTGGCAAATATAACAGCTTCTGGGTCATCGCCATTTACATGCAGTATCGGAGCCTGCACCATTTTCGCGACTTCCGTACAATACTCTGTTGAGCGTGCATCTATTTGCTTATGAGTAGTAAAACCAATCTGATTATTGATAATAATATGAACGCTGCCCCCAGTCTTAAATCCTCGGGTTTGGGACATTTGAAATGTTTCCATGACAACGCCTTGGCCCGCAAAAGCCGCGTCACCATGAATAATTATGGGCACTACACTATCGCCATCATAATCCCGACGACGATCTTGGCGAGCACGAACCGAACCTTCAACCACTGGATTTGAAATCTCTAAGTGCGACGGATTAAATGCCAAAGCTAAGTGCATCTCCCCACCTGAAGTCATTACATTTGAAGAAAATCCCTGGTGATATTTTACATCGCCAGACCCATGTTCACTTTGAACGCGACCATCAAACTCATCGAAAAGCTCGCCCGGCTTCTTACCTAAAACGTTTACCAAAACGTTTAGCCGGCCGCGATGAGCCATAGCAATCACTGACTCTAAAACGCCATGACCACCCAACCGCTGCAACAATTCATGAAGCATAGGGATAAGGCTCTCGCCGCCCTCCAATCCGAAGCGCTTCGTTCCCGGATAGCGTCGATGAAGATACTTTTCTAAACCTTCAGCTGCAACGAGTCTCTCTAAAATCCGCTGTTTCTGAGCAGTATCAAACTTAGGCCTACCCCGCGAGCTTTCCAATCGCTGCTGCACCCACAACTGCTCACCTGCATCAATTATGTGCATATATTCAGCGCCTATAGAACCACAGTAGGTTTGCTCTAAAGCATCCACTAGATCCCGAAGTTTGGCAGTGCCATCTCCATAGTGAAACGACCCAGTTTGGTAGATCTCATCTAAGTGAGCGGGAGAAAGGTGGTGGTAGCCTAGTTCAAGCATAGGTGCCGGCGGCCGCTCCATCATACCCAATGGGTCTATGTTAGCTTTTTTGTGTCCGCGGTGACGGTAAGCGGCAATAAGGTCTTGCACACGCATTTGGCGTGTTTCGTGTTCATTGGA
Organism: uncultured Gammaproteobacteria bacterium; assembly: GCA_913043815.1. Taxonomy (GTDB): domain Bacteria; phylum Pseudomonadota; class Gammaproteobacteria; order Pseudomonadales; family Azotimanducaceae; genus UBA4421. The sequence continues at coordinate 8,237 of CAJWNY010000058.1, read as the reverse complement.
TATTTGCGTGGAGACTTTTTCAGGTCGCGCCTTAAGCCTATTACGGCCTAATCTCTCAAAGTGCTGAACCACTGTTGAATGGGGTGTATCTGGACCAATCGTGCCATCTAGCATCGGCAATGTGTCGAAGTAACTACGCCACATCTCTGGTACGGCGTTTGGATCTTCAAGATAATTTTCGTATAAGCCCTCGATGTAGGCCGCATTTTGTCCACCTAAATGTGAACTACGCAACATTCGTTGCATGAATCCTTCGGTCAATTTCTTCCTCTTCTGCGCCTTGGATAGGCGCCCTAGTATGTCGCAAGACTTTCATCGCTTCTCGAGATTCTACCTACCCCGACTGCAAAAGCGAATTTATAAAGCCCTAGCATGCCACGCTGCCACTGCTCAGAACAGATTACCTGAATTAATGGCGCTAATCGCTCCTTCTATCCCCTCTAATTCTAGCTAGCTTTCTGCATCAGCATAGTGCGAATCTTACCAATCGCCCTCGTTGGGTTTAGTCCTTTAGGACATACACTTACGCAATTCATTATCCCGCGACATCTAAAAACACTAAAAGGATCATCTAGCTTAGAAAGACGTTCTTCCGTAGCCGTATCGCGAGTATCTGCAAGGAAGCGATAAGCCTGTAAAAGGCCAGCAGGGCCAATAAATTTATCTGGATTCCACCAAAATGAGGGGCATGAAGTCGAACAACACGCGCAGAGAATACATTCGTATAGACCATCGAGCTTTTCTCTATCCTCGGGAGATTGGAGACGCTCTTGCACTGGGGCAGGATTTTTGTTCACTAGGTATGGTTGGACTTTAGCATACTGATCGTAGAACTGGGTCATATCTACCACTAAGTCACGCACAACAGGCAGACCCGGCAGTGGACGCAGAACCAGCTTATTTCGCTTCACCACCTCTGAAACTGGAGTAATACAGGCTAAGCCATTTTTGCCATTCATATTAATCCCATCAGAACCACAAACACCTTCACGGCAGCTGCGGCGAAAGCTCAGGGTTGGGTCAACGTCCTTCATTAAATGAAGGACGTCCAATACCATTAAGTCCTTACCCTCCGGCAAGTCTACGTCAACCTCCCGCATTACCGGCACTTCATCTATATCGGGGTTGTAACGATAAACACTTACTTTCATTGTTTATTCCTTAAATTTTAAAAATTATCTTTTGGCTGATATTTTTCTAATAAACCCGAGCTTTCGGCTCGAAGGCTTCCATAGTCTTTGGGGCAAAGTTAACTTCCCGCGGCTCAACGCGCTTACCATCCCTGTAGTACATTGAGTGATGAAGCCAATTCGCATCATCCCTTTCCTGATAATCATCTCGCGCGTGAGCACCGCGACTTTCTTTCCTATGCTCTGCTGCTACCGCTGTGGCCTCAGCCACCTCTAGGAGATTATCTAGTTCTAGCGCCTCTAAACGAGCTGTATTAAATGCCGAGGACTTGTCGGTCAAATGCGCCTGGCCAATGCGATCACGCAAATCTGTTAGCTTCTTCATGCCTTCTTGCATATTTTTTTCAGTGCGGAATACACCAAAACTATTTTGCATGGTGGTCTGGAGTTCTTTCTTTAAATCGAAAATAGACTCTCCGCTACTTGACTCATTCCAGCGATTCAGTCGGGCCATAGAGGCTTCGACATCTGAATCACTTGCATCTCTGTAACTCACGCCTTGGCGCATAACCTCTTCGATGTGAATCCCGGCCGCCCGTCCAAAAACAACCAAATCCAGTAATGAATTACCCCCAAGACGATTCGCGCCATGCACCGATACACAAGCGGCTTCACCTGCGGCATACAAACCTTCCACAGAAACATCTTTGCCCTGCGCATTTTGCGTAAGCGCTTGACCACTTACCTGAGTTGGAATTCCGCCCATCATGTAGTGGCAAGTAGGCACAACTGGAATAGGCTCTTTGACTGGGTCTACGTGAGCAAAAGTTCTAGATAGCTCAAGAATGCCAGGCAAACGACTGTTTAAAACATCTTCACCCAAGTGATCTAGCTTCAACATGACATGGTCACCGTCCGGACCGCAGCCACGGCCCTCGAGAATTTCAATAACCATAGAGCGTGCAACAACATCACGACCAGCAAGGTCTTTAGCAGTTGGCGCGTAGCGCTCCATAAATCTCTCGCCGTCCTTATTAATAAGGTATCCGCCTTCACCACGACAACCTTCGGTGACCAAAGTGCCTGCGCCGGCAATACCGGTTGGATGGAACTGCCACATTTCCATATCTTGAACTGGCACGCCTGCGCGCAAAGCCATACCAATACCATCGCCAGTACACATCAAAGCGTTAGTAGTAGATGCGTAAATCCGTCCTGCGCCACCTGTTGCGACAACCGTTGCTCTTGAGCTGACGTGAACGAGTTCACCAGTTTCGATACAGATAGCGATAACACCAACGATTACGCCATCTTGGTTCTTTATCATATCAACTGCAAACCACTCGTTCAGAAAGGTTGTGTTGGCCTTAACATTGGCTTGGAATAAAGTGTGGAGTAACGCGTGACCCGTTCGATCTGCTGCAGCACAAGTCCGAGCTGCCTGAGTTGCATCATTGGGACCTTTAGACTGACCACCAAAAGGCCTTTGATAGATACGCCCTTCTTCAGTACGCGAGAAAGGTAAACCCATGTGCTCTAGCTCGAAGACTGCCTGAGGCCCCTCAGAGCACATATACTCTATAGCATCTTGATCGCCAATGTAGTCTGACCCTTTGACGGTGTCGTACATATGCCACCGCCAATCGTCGTTTGGATCATCGCTGGCAATGGCACAAGTAATGCCTCCTTGGGCAGACACTGTATGGGATCGAGTCGGGAAAACTTTGCTAATGACCGCCGTCTTCAACCCTGACTGCGCCAACTGCAACGAAGTTCGCAAACCCGACCCGCCGCCGCCTACTATTAGCGCATCGAACTCCATTTTTCTAATTTGTGACATTGATATTTCCTAAAATTGCCAAACCAAGCGAAAGGCCCAGACTAAATAAATAAATAACGCCCCCAAGCAAACTACTTGATAGGCTGAGCGAATGAAATTGGCATGCTTACCAGCGTGCGCTTCCAGCAGATAGTCGGTCCCAATTGTCCACATCCCTATCCATGCATGTGCAACTATCGCCAACATAGCTAACGAGTTGGCAACCTGCATTGGCAGGCTGAAAAAGAATTCAACTAACTTCCCGTAATCCATTTCTGAGGTGGTCAGAAAAAAACCCATTATTAAAAAAGTGTAGGGAGTCAGTATCATCGCAGTAGCTCTCTGGATCATAAAATCCGACAAACCACTATGATTAAATTTCAAAACACGAGTTACCATAATGTTACCCCTACCGCCCCAGTGATAACGATCGTAAGAACTATCACTGCTATCGAACCATAAAACGCTGCTTCGACTGTGTCGCCGACGTGAAAGTCCATCAAAAGATGCTTTAACCCAGCCACAATATGGAAAGTGAGCGTGGCTATTAAACCAAGCAACACAAACATTCCTAACGGGTGCGCCACTAGCGCTTTAGCAGCGACAAATCCTTGCTCAGACGCCACCGCCAGATCAAATGCATAGAGCGCAAACGCCACCCCAGCAAAAAGTATTACACCGGTAATACGATGAGTAATGGACACAATCGCAGCTAATGGAAACCTGAACACCAATAGATTTAAATTGACGGGCCTCTCTGTCTTCATTCTTTTTACCCCAATATTACTAATCGAAACGGACGCGTTGTGCGCCTGCCGAAGCCCGCGGAGACTCCCATCGACCTCTAGACTTCGGCAGAGCATATTAGTGGCCTGCGCCATCAAAGCCAAGCTATGTCAAAAGAAAGTAGCAACAATCTGATCTTTTTTCGCGCTGAGTAGTCCGCGCCCTTGTATCGATTTCAAACGAAAAGATCGTAAAGTGATACCGGAGCAGGCTAAAATCCACATCCAACATTGACGCGGGCAAATAAACTCTAACAAACTCCCCCAAAAGGGGTAACTAGTGGTTTGTCAAACTGGAAAAATAGCTCAGTTTCGTCAATGATTGCCCTCTGCGGGGTTTGACCTGCACAAAATATGGGGTAACTCTCCACTAAACGTATATCCTCAATACCGCGCGCCTTTAATTCAACAATGTTGCGCAGACCGACAATTAGAAATAGCTCCGCCCATTAATGCGGGGCAACAAATGGGAAGAACAATGGCTGATCAGAAAAGCAAACATGCAACACTCGCTATCGACGGAGTGGACACCCCTATCGAACTACCCATTTACTCCGGTAGCCTGGGGCCAGACGTCATTGACGTTAGTAAGCTCACCGGCCAAGGATATTTCACCTATGATCCAGGCTTTGTTTCTACCGCAGCTTGCGAATCGGGCATTACTTATATCGATGGGGATCAGGGCATTCTTTTGCACAGAGGCTACCCTATTGATCAACTGGCAGAGAAATCCGATTATCTCGAGCTTTGCTACCTGCTGTTAAACGGCGAACTACCCTCAGGAACTGCAAAAGAAGAATTCGTGAGCACAATCAAAAATCACACGATGGTTAATGAGCAGCTTCGCACATTCTTTCAAGGCTTCCGTCCAGACGCTCACCCAATGGCTATTATGTGTGGTGTAGTCGGCGCACTATCTGCTTTTTACCACGACTCATTGGACATAGACGATGAAGAGCATCGAAAAATCACAGCCCACCGCCTTATAGCCAAAATGCCAACATTGGCAGCAATGAGCTACAAGCACTCGCAGGGCCAACCGTTTATCTACCCACGCAACGACATGGGTTATGCAGAAAACTTTTTGCATATGATGTTTGCTACACCTTGCGAAGAGTACAAAGTCAGCCCTACTCTCGCTCGGGCAATGGATCGCATCTTTTTATTGCACGCTGACCATGAGCAAAATGCATCCACTTCTACCGTGCGCTTGGCCGGCTCTACTGGCGCCAACCCTTTCGCAAGCGTTGCGGCAGGGATCGCTGCCCTTTGGGGACCTTCACACGGTGGCGCTAACGAAGCTGTATTGAACATGCTCGACGAAATCGGCAATGTGGATAAAATTCCTGAGTACATTCGCAAGGCCAAGGATAAGAACGATCCATTTAGAATCATGGGCTTTGGCCACCGGGTTTATAAGAACTACGACCCTCGCGCCACCGTAATGCAGCAAACCTGCCACGAGGTGTTAGAAGAACTGGGCGTAGAAAACGACCCTATCCTAGCTATGGCCCGCGAATTAGAACGTATCGCGCTTGAAGACGAGTACTTTGTAGAAAAACGCCTGTACCCGAATGTGGACTTTTACTCAGGCATTATTTTGAAGGCCATCGGCATTCCAGTAGAAATGTTCACCGTGATCTTTGCCACCGGCAGAACGCCAGGTTGGATTGCACATTGGAACGAAATGATTGGCAGCCCCTACAAGATCGGGCGTCCTCGCCAGTTGTATACCGGCAGCCCCAAGCGAGATTTTGTTGAAGTAGACAAGCGCTGAACGGCGCTGATTAAACCCACTGAGCCTGCAAAGGCTCGGTGCAATGCGAGTCCTACCACCTTGCGGCTTCAGCTCTCAGGTTCTCAGAACTTTTAACTCTCTATTTTTCAGACAGGAGAAGGCTACTTCTCTGTGGTGAATCTGCGCAACAAACTAGAGGTATCCCAACGCCCACCACCCATTTGCTGAACGTCAGCATAAAATTGATCCACCAACGCGGTCATTGGTAGTCGAACTTCTAGAGATCTACCTGCAGACAAAGCAATAGACAAATCTTTGCGCATCCAATCTACTGCAAAACCGAACTCGTATTCGTCCTCTGCCATCGTGCTAGCGCGGTTATTCATCTGCCAAGATTGAGCCGCACCCTGAGAAATGACATCCACCACCTTGCGTACATCTAAGCCTGCCTGCTGCGCAAAATGCACGCCTTCAGACAAACCCTGAAGCACACCGGCTATACAAATTTGATTAACCATTTTAGTTAACTGCCCGGCACCAGCCGCGCCCATCAACGCATGCTTTTTTGCATAGGACTCAAAGTAGTCGCTGGCTTTAGCGAAGTCACGGACGCTGCCGCCCGCCATAATGGTAAGCGCGCCATTTTCAGCACCCGCTTGACCACCGGAAACGGGTGCATCAAGAAAGCCCAAACCACGCTCTAAACAAACCGCATTGAGTTCTAGAGCAATGTCTTGCGAGGCCGTGGTGTGGTCCACCAACAAAGCTCCAGAATCCATGCCCTTGAGGACACCCTGCCGGCCCATTGTCACTTGGCGAACATCGTCATCATTACCCACGCAAACAAATACTGCCTCAGCGCCCCTGGCCGCATCAAACGGTGTCGTAAACGCCTGCAACTTTAAATTCTGGGCTGCGGCCTGCTCGGCATATGCAGAACACCAGGACTCGGCTTTGGACTTTGTACGGTTGTAGACGCTGACGGAGTAGCCTTGCTTAACTAAGTGCCCAGCCATTGGATAACCCATAACGCCCAAGCCGATGAAAGCGACCTGTCCTTTTGATTCTGCCATTGCCGTATGTCTCCGTAATTTTTATTCTATAAATTTCGACGCGTAACAATAAACTATCGATACGTAGGACGTAACCGAACAAGTCATCGACTCAACCCATAGGGGACCAAGGGGTAAATTTTGGTCACGCGCAAGCTAATACTTATACCGGCGAACGGGATTCTAAACTTCTAAGGGAAAATCGACGTATAGTACGGCTTAAAGAACTAGAAATATTCGAGTACCCGCATGCCTGAACTTCGAGAGCTACCCGCAGTAGACAGTCTTCTCCACGCACCTGAGCTAACAAACTTGCTCACCGAATACGGCCTGCAAACAGTGAAAAATGCTATCCGCGAACTACAGCAAAGTATGCGCAAGAGTAAAAGCGTACCTGACTGGGCTGTGACCCCTATTGGCTACGATCAGGCGATCAAAGACCAGTTAGGTAAAATTAGCTACACGCCCATTTTCAACCTTACCGGCACTATCATTCACACCAATTTAGGCCGAGCGCTGCTGAGTCGAGAACTGTGGCGAGACATAGAGCCATTGGTTACTCGACCGATGAATTTAGAATACGACATTGCCGCAGGACGCCGCGGGGATAGAGACGCCATTGTAGAGCAACGTATTTGCAGTTTAATTGGCTGCGAAGCCGCGACTATTGTTAACAACAACGCGGCAGCACTGATGATTGTGCTCAACACCTTTGCCTTAAATCAAGAAGTACCTGTATCCCGAGGAGAGCTTGTAGAAATAGGCGGTAGTTTTCGCCTACCGGAATTGATGAGTCGATCAGGCTGCATATTGCTGGAAATTGGTACCACCAACCGCACCAGGCCATCGGACTTTGAAGAGGTCCTTGATCGCGCAGCCATGCTGCTAAAAATTCATCCTAGCAACTTTTATATACAAGGTTTCACAGAATCTGTTGGTCCAGCAGACTTAGCCCGAATGTCCAAAACCAGCGGCATACCTAGCTGCGTAGATTTAGGCAGCGGTAGTCTAGTCGACCTCACGCGTTGGGGCCTTCCCGCAGAACCTACGCCCCAACAAGTACTCGCTGAAGGCATAGACCTAGTTACCTTTAGCGGTGATAAATTATTGGGCGGCGTACAGTCTGGCATCATTGCCGGCAAGCGCGAACTCATTGAACAAATCCGCAAAAATCCTATGAAACGGGCTATGCGCGCAGACAAAATCACCCTCACAGTTCTAGAAGCCACACTGAAACTTTATGAAAGTCCAGAATCACTGCATCAACATCTGCCGCTGCTTCGCACACTGCAACTAACCCAGCACGAACTCAACGCTCGGGCAGAACAAGTCTGCGCAAGCCTGCCTCCAGGCTATCAAAGCACAATAATTGCTAGTGACGTACAAATAGGCAGTGGTGCCCTACCAGACCAAACCATTGAAAGCTTGGCGGTACAAATCACCCACCCGAGTATTAGTTCAAACAACATTGCTAAAGCACTTCGAAATTTAGAAGTGCCCGTAGTAGGTAGAATACGAGACGAAAGTGTTTTGTTAGACATGCGTGGCGCCGACCATACAGACGAACTGTGCAGTCAACTGGGCAGCCTCCAGTCATGATCATCACCCTGGCTGGCCATGTCGATCACGGCAAAACCTCTTTGGTCAAAGTACTTACCGGGGTAGAAACTGATCGACTTGTTGAAGAGAAAAAACGCGGGCTTACTATTGACC
>CAJWNY010000057.1 GCA_913043815.1 uncultured Gammaproteobacteria bacterium | reverse complement strand
ATATGGGTTTGATATTGCCGCGATTTGCCGCAATTCGTGAGTTTTGACGATGACCTACAACTAGATCGATCCACGTTTGGTTGTATCTCGGAAGATACTTTGTCGTATATTCGTTCAAGCTCGCGCCGGCTTGCTTGCGAGACGACCGAACAACACACTTGCAATCAGTCCTAGAAATGCAAAACAAGCCATTAAAAGGTAGAAATCCTGATGTCCTTGCAAACCTGGGGAGCGATCTAAAATCCAGCCAGACATAGGACCCATAAAAATATCCGGCGTAAAACCAATGACAGAAACTAGTCCTGTTGCAGTTCCCGTTTCGATCGCCGGCACGTGACCCTCCTCAAACATTGCAAAATAGATGCCACGCAGCCCAAATACGGCGGCACTAGTCACAATCACATTGGCGAACAAAATCCAAATCAGTGACACATTCGGGGTACCGAAGGAGAGAAACCCAAAACAAAAAATCATAAGCGCAAAGCATAAGGCTGTTGCCCGGGAGGGTAAAATACGATCCGCAAGAAGGCCAGCACCAACGGCGGCAAGCGGGCGTATCCAAACGCTATAGGCAGTCAACTCAGCGGCTTCAACTTCATTCAACCCATAAACGGTATAGGCGAACAGAGAATAATTGTCGATACCCTTATATCCCACGTAAGCCGCTACAATAATGAGCGATTGTAACCAAACAGTAGGTAATCTCATGACGTCGATCGTTCGTCTTACCAGACCTCGCCTATTGGCAATTAAGTTTGCGTTTACAAGGTCTACTGCCGGTTCGGGTACGCATAACCAGACTAAAGGCACTGCCAAAAATGTAAACAGCGTATAACAATAGATCACATACTGAAGCGCTAAAATGCGTTCCGCATCAGTGGCGAGCGCTACATCGTCGGGAAAAAAGCTACGTAAGACAAAAACCGCAATCACGCCAATCAATGCTGCGAATAACCCGCGACCACCATCTAATATGCCGAATGCGCGCCCTTGTGCTGAGTTAGCGCCCCACTCGCGTGTGGCTCGGATCAATGCACCCCAAAATAACAGGATGGTGGTAAAACCCCAAAAACCAAAGAGTAAGTGCAGGCCTTGGTAGCTTGGAATTTGCGCGAAATAGAGTCCACCGAGCCCCGTCGCGATCAGCGACGCGGCTAGGAGTTTACGGGCAGAAAACATATCGGCGAGCTGCCCACCTGGAAAGTAGGCCAACATTGCGATAACGCCATAAGAGGCTTGGACAAGCCCTAACTGCATATTACTAAACTCAAAAACTTCCAAGAATGTCGGACGAAAAAATCGCGTCACGTGAAACGGCAAAGCGAAAATAGCCTCCCCCGAAATAATGAGAGCAATCATCGTCATCAAACGAGAGAAATCCGCATGATTGATACCTAGCGTTTGTTTTTCAGACCTACTCATAAAATTCTCTTTCGCAGGTTAATCAGCGCATGGATAGCACACAGGATTGTATGCACTGTTGATGATATCGCCTGGTTCGATTGCCGGCATAAATTTGTGAAACTCACCGGAGATCATCGTTGGATTCGACACAAGGCGTGCGCCGTCTTCGAAATAGGTTGTCGCCAAAGCCATACGTGATTCGTTGGTCTTATTCTCCCCGGCGGTGTGAAACGATAAGGTATGGTGAAAGCTGATCTCACCTAAATCGAAGCTACCATTATCAACAGGAATATTATTGTCGGCGAATATTCGGCTCAACTGCTTGTCATAGCTTGTGTCGAACTTGTTAAAAGACAGATCTTGCACAAGTTTGTAAGTTTTTATACCCGCTGCAAAGGCAAGCGGTCCCATTTCCCTTGGGATGGGTTGCAATGGAATCCAGGCAGTACAAACATTGCGACTGTCGATTGGGAAATGATGGTAGTCATAATGCCAAGGTGTCCGCCCACAACCAGGCTCTTTGGATAGCGCATTGTCGTGATACAAACGAACCGCTTGAACACCCAGGAGCTCACTCGCAATTTGCGCGATGCGCTTGCTCAAGACGAATTTTCGCACGAGTTCATCGTGAAGCCACATCATCTCGTCGCTTCGAAAAGCCAAACCAGGCTCGGCTCCTAGGGCATCAATTAAGATACTGTTAATGCGCTGCCTGAGAAACGTTAGATGTTGAGGGTCGATGACATTTTTAAGTTTGATGTAACCATCTTGGGCAAATTGCTCAATCGCATCCAAAGACAGTTTGTAGGGCTCTGAAAGTGCCTCTTTTATCTGCTCGAGTGTTGATTCGTCAATCTCAATAGGTGCTTGCAAACCGAAAGGCGCGGGTTTAATGGCCAAGTTACTTTGATCCTGCTTATTTTCCGCAAGCGTCATATACCAATTCCACCATTGCTGGTTGTCTTGATCCCATTGCGAAGCGACGTCTTCGCTCTCTTGTTGAGCTTTGGACAAATACTCGTACGACTCCGGTTTAGACTGCGAGTGCGTAGGCTCTGTCACTCGTCTTGCATCCAAAAATTGAACAAGGACAAATCTTCTCCAAACACAATAACGTCAACAGATTGCTGAAAATGATAGGCGCCGTGCTTTTTGGTGCTTGCCAAATACTGCCCCAGACTTCCACTATTCAACATTTGATCCAATGATATAGAGTCATCAAAAGCGCAACGTTGTAGATAGGACTCGAGCGCGGGACGATCATTTTCTTCAATAACGGTCTCATAGTTCAGCGTGCGGCTTTGGGTCTCAAAACCAATATTTTTAGCCGCTTCACCTACGTCTTCGGCGGCGCTGAAACGCGTGCCGTTGCCACCGTGTATGCTGTCTAAAAAATGCTCATAGAAGCGGATATAGTGCCCACTGCGGTTGGATTGGGCGACGATGCCGATGCCATCGGGTCTCAGGACAGCTTTTAGGATTGATATGCATCCGCTCATTTCCTCGGCCGGTACACAATAAAGCGCATGAGTTGCCCAACAAAGATCATAGGCGCTCGGTTTGGGCTGCCAGTCTTGCAGTCTGCAACAATAGTGATCGCGTTCTACAAAAGGAGCCTTGAGTGCGGCAGCTGCTTCCTCGATGGCAAAGGTGCTAGGATCTAAGAGGTCGTAAAGCACACGAATGGATTTACCTTCAGCATTCATCGATTCAGACAATCTTGTGTGTTCTATTAGCGACGCTGGAAATTTACCACTGCCGCATGCTATATCTGCCAATTCAAGCACACCTGTTTGCTTTGACAACGAGGCCATCAAAGCAGTCCAATTAATCAAACCGGCTAGATGTCTGTAATCAACAGTTGCATAAGTGTAAAAGTTATCCATACCCTCACGCCCGTCGGCACTCCAGTGAGCACAACTCCGGTCAAAGGTATCTGCATCTGCCGCAGCGGGAAGGGATCGACTCATTGCTTTGTACCAATATGCTTAATGGTTATTGTCTTCATCAAAAGATAACGCCTGTTTGAAAGTGAAAAGGACGATAGTCCCTCAGTAATTTTAAGGAACTCTGGTAGCATACGCCATCGGTCGTTCAAGCGACCGTATTTTTATGCATTAGCGCTGATTTTGGAAAATAGTTTGAACTATGAGTTTATATACGTCACATCAAAATAAGATAATCGGGTCGATCGACCAAGCAGTAACAAACCTAACGCAGATACTTCCTTTAAATAATAGTTATTACGCGCAATGCCTCGAAATTTTTGAGGCGAACAGCGATCAACGACTGGGGCTTTTGGGTTGGCTCGAAGCAAACATCGTCGCCAAGATGTCCCAAGGTGCCAATGCTATTTTGAGTGTCGGCTGTGGCACAGGTGCTTTTGACGAATGTATCTTACGGTATGCACGGCAACGAATGAAACAAGTTACGTACCTGGGCATTGAGCCAAATGAAATATCGGCCGCTGAGTTTTCCCAAACCATGGGCAAGCAGGCATCTAATCAGGTCGGCGTTTCTGTTCTGTTGCAAAAATTTGAAGAACAAGTTTTTGAAAACAAATTTGACCTCATTCTTTTTGTCCACTCCATTTATTATCTAGAAAATAGAAATGATGCCATCGATGCGGCGCTGAAAGCCCTGAAACCAGGGGGAGAATTAGTCATCGTCATCGCCCCTGACGAAGAACTAAATAAGATTGCCAACCTCATGTGGCAACGTCAAATGGAGCAGAAAAGTTGGTTTAGCGATGACGTGAGAGCCCACTTCGATGCGCGTGGATTGGACTATAGTGAAGCTCGCGTTAGCGCCAACCTGAATGCAAAAGGATGTTTCGGCGAATCGACTGAAGTCGGTAGAAACATCGTGGACTTCATTGTGCAAACCCAGACGGACCAGTTGCCAACAGGGTTGCGCAACGACATTTTTGATTTCTTAATTTCTATTACAGAGGGGCAAGGCACAACCACATGTCTACCGCATCCCGTCGATATTTTCCGATGTAAGAAACCCTAGGCAGGATTTTTCATCTCAGGTTTTTTAGCATATCTTAAAAGCATAAGGTTAAGAGTGAGGTCTGCCAAAATATATTTTGTTGGACTAATTGCGTACAAGCGGAAGCTAAAGAGACGACAGTTTAAGGTTGTATGCCGCTTCACCGTTAACGGCATTGCGTGATTTCTCAATTGGGTAGGCGAATATCAGCAGTCATCGCACTTCTTCTACCTAAAGTGCGAGCACCTCGTTTCCAAAAAACAGTAACGCCATTCATAAGTGTGTAGTGATCAACCGAGGAAGATACAGTCGATGTGGACAGGATTGGACTGAAACGTTGCGCTTTTATACAGGATAACAAACGGTAGGCGGTGCAAGGCCTTGTAACGATGGTCAATTAGAAATACTCTATTTTGCAAACACTCTGTATATGCTGGGATAGCGTATGTTTGATAAAGAACAAGTCAACCACACACTAGGCTTGATTAAATATGAGCCCTTACCCTCACTTTGGCTGGTTATATTCCGCCACTCAACCGTGTAATTCACTCCAGTAAGAAATTAAGCGCGGTGCCCTGACAAGAAGCCCCTCCCCAAACCCACAACAGTAACTGCAAATAGCGCTTCACTGAACGCGCAACTGAACATTTACCAAACCCACGTTCTCTGTTCGATCTACGCTGATACGATCAATAAGAAGGCCGTTGTTTGTTTCTAAATCGTCCATCCAGCGCAGTACCTGATCAAAAGACTGCGACTGAAGTGAAATACTCACGCTGCCATCTTGTTCTGGTTGAAGTCGATTGAGTTTCAGCTGTCTTAAATTTGCACCAGCGGTAACAATCGGGATGAGAGATTTTTGCTGGGTCGTACGTCCTTGGCTCTGAGCGCTGACCCGCAGTGCACTATTGTTTAGGCTTATCCAATCTATCAAAGATTGCGCACGCTCATAACGCAATACTTGGCCATCACGATATTCTAACAAGGGCTTCCACATCGCCAAATAGACTAATGATGCCGTGCAAAACAAAACAATAGCTACTATGACTTTTCGATCAGTGGGACTTTTCTCCGCGTACCAAGCACCAGCGGTACTGGCGCGAAATAGCTCAGAAATAAAGGCCAATCTTTTCATTATTGGTACTCCGCGGATAATCTTGCTCTAACGCCTTTGCCATCGTCATCTGCATTGGTCATATTGAGCGATACACCTTGAGTGGAAGCTCGCTCTTTCAGTGGATCAAGTTCGTTAAAGCCCGACAGAAGTATTTCAAAAGTGAGTTCCATGCGTTGTTGATTAAAGCGAAGCGATTGAATCTTGTCGGCCCCAGTAATGCCGCCAGAAACTCTGGATAGAAGATCAATAAACCCCTGAGAATTCTCGTCTAGAGCCCTCTGACCGCCTAACTTAGCTTTAAACCTGCGAGCCAATTGACCTTGGCTCACTGGCGCACTATCTCTGGGGAAATATTCTTTATAAAGCGAGGTGGCATCCACTGAAAGCTCATCTGCTTTCATCTTCGCCCAGAAACCCTCAACTCCGAATGAGAACATAGCAACAACTAGCCAAATCCCTAACAAACCAACAATCCCTACCATAGCTCCGGTTGGGCCATTTGCCGATGCAGTAACTTTATACTCTCCCTGCAGTAAGTTAATTACACTCGGGCCATCAAAGCTAGAAACCAAATACTCAAAACCATCTCGCTGATCATTTTCTACCACTAAACTTGCACTCAGCTGGCTAACCTCAATATCGGTAAGTTTACCGCCCACACAGACGACTTTCTCTAATTCCATATTAGAGATAAGGGCCAAGATTTCGGACCTTGCTACGCTGGCAGTTTCTTCGCTTGTGGCAATCATGACCTCTAATTCACCAAACACTAAAGTACATGTCTTAGCATCCGCGGTGAGCAACTGCCCTTCAGAAACCATAATTCCGGGAGAAATGTCCGCTCGAGTAAAGCAATCCTGCCACTGCCTCAATCGTTGTTTATTGATCAGCGCGCACTTAACCGACTGCCCTGGGCGGATTTTTTCATGCGCAATATGGACGTCTTCGATATCACCTGCTACAAATTCTTCTAGCGCATAGGGCAAAGCTTTTTTTACCGTGCCAGCTGTGCGACCAGGCACCTCGCAACCCAAAAGCAGCACCTCATCACTAGGAATAATGGCGACAAGATCCTCGGGAGATTCAGGCCAATTGACATGATCATTTTTGAGGAAAAGAAACTCTTGTAAAGAACTTATGCCCGCCTCAACCGATGAGTCACCAATCAACCGCCAATGTAATAGGATTGACTGTTCATCTGTCTCCATAAGTTGAGCATCGCCCTTTTGAACTTCTGCTTTAACAAATAACTTAGGCACTATAACTCTCTAACTATCGGCATCTATATCAACCACAACCTTGGACTGAAAAAATTTGGCAAAATCTCTCTGTAGCAATGTTACCTCGCCCGTCTCTGTATTACGAAAAAATAGGCTGGCAAGACTCATTGTACTCTCACCAACCTGCACTTTTGCGTGTACTTCAAAATATTCGCTGGTTACGCCCAACTGCGGAGCAACAACTTCAAACTCTGGATTGGCCTCAATAAAGCTCTTCACATCTAAAAAACTGCGTTCAGATTCAACCACCCCTTGAGCGGCGTCAATGGAGATTGACGCATCCAACGAATACAAGAACGACGCACTGGCTGTGTTTATATTCACCTTGTTAGCCGCACTGGGTATTACGCATAGATGTGGCAAAATGGCGCTAATATCTTCGAACTCAATATTGTTTAAAAGGAATAACTCTGAAATATGCCGCATCGGCTGGTTGGCCGTTCGGTAAGGCGGAGTAAGTCCTAAATAAGCATTGTCTTCAGCACCAAACCCGGTGGTCACCTGATCTATATCTACCCAATCTTTAATAAGGTCGGCTAGTCCTCGATCCACATCCACGCTCTGAAAAAGTCGTTTCAGGCGAGCCAAATTGTCGTTGCCAGAGGCGCCAATTAGACTGTTAACGTTAAAGCAACCATTTAAGTCTTTCACTTGAGCTTCAAGATAGCCGCCCTCGTCGAGCTTAAAGGGCAAAACGGCTTGAGCCCAAGTCTCCTCGAGGTGATCTACCCCGGGTCCTGAAATGCTAAAATCATCAAATAGCAACTGCCGCGCCAGCTCTTCGGCGCCATAGGCATATTGAAGCGCCTGATTCTGCTCAAAACTATTTTGGTGCTGGCTCACAACCAAATTGTGGTTAGAGAGCAATTGCGTGCTCAAAGCCACCAAAATCGCCACAATCAGCAGCACGCTGATCAATGCGACTCCGCGTTGTCTGACAGGAAAAAAAGTGATCGAAATGGCAGAGACTTTAAAGGGGGACATTCGCATTCTCCCGCCCTCCGCTAAGATTCGCACCAGGCACCTGCCAGATTCGTTCAACGACGCCGAATGGTGCAATTTCAATACGCAGAATTATGGCGACTGGATCCAAGGCCTTTTCATTCTGGCGTTGAAGAGGCCAAAATTTATGTTCTTCACCCTGGGTGTCAAGGACGTAAAACTCAACTCGTTTAACGTCTTCAAGCATAGTTTGAAAGGCCGGTTCTGCGTCGTAACCACGGTCCAATGTATGCCAATACCCGCGGATCAACTTTTCGTCCTCTAGTCGATAGCTAACCCGCTGCATTTCTGAACGGCGATGCCTTAGCGGGTTGCGCCATCCCATTCTGGTCATTTCTAAAAATCCATCTGTGTTTATTAGCAATGACCCTAGTTGCTCGAAGTCGTCTGAATTTCTTATCGGGCGGTTGGTCAGTTGCAACAGGTCGCGTTGAACAATCTGCATGGCTCTGTGCACCAACGCCAACCGCTCGCCTCTATCTTGCAACTGGCTTTGAGCACTCAGAGTGCGCGACAAAAGTTGCCCGCTAATCAACGCCACTAATGCGAAGACAAATAGCGCAACTAGAATCTCAATAAGCGTAAAGCCATGTTGGCGGCGCTTCATCAGTATCGACCAACAAACGCGGTTAAATGATCATAGGGGCCCTTTCGTTCTCCCTTCGTGATTTCATAAACGTCTACTTCAAGCCGCCGCAGCCAGGGGTGGTCAGTTGCTAACGTGGTGGTTTCAATCTCCCACTGCCGCTGTGCCATAAAAACTTGGGTATTAATTTTACCTTCCGACAAGGCCTTTGATTCGGCGCGCTGGGTAATCCGAATTTTTGTAACGTGATTGCTAGCCACCCAATTGGCCACAGTTTTGCGTTCTAACGAAAAAGTTTGGTTAGCCACGCCGCCGATGGCGGTGGCTATAGCAGTACCAACACTACCAATAATCACTACCGCTATAAGCATTTCTATGAGGGTAAAGCCTCTAAATGAATAACCCTTCATCGGGAATTATTTAGCTGTTCGGCGCGCACTTGAGAAAAGCCATCGGACTGAAAATTCCACGTCGCACCGGGTAACTCGTCTATTTTAAGATCAAGCGCAAACGGGCTGACCTCACCGCTGGAAAAAAAAATTAGGTCTGGTAATTCTTCGTCATCTGACTCCACTTGGCCGGGATAATCTTCTATAGTGACTTTAAAGTTGAGGGTATAATTAGTTTTTTCCGCATTAAATGGCTTATTAGTGAAGTCGAACCACTCGCCATTAATTGGATCAAAGTTTGCAAAACGATAATTGTCCTCTTCTACAAACATGCCCCACTCTGAATTAGATTGAATCGCCCGATCTCGAGCCATTTCAATTCTCTGAGCAACGCGCTGAGCATAGGCGTTAGCAGAGTAATAGCTATTTGAAGTAGAGAAAGAAAATCCAATAACCGCTACAGCAATGCCAATGACCAGCATAACCACAAGAATCTCTATCAGCGTGAAGCCCCTAGCAGTTCTTTGCACGAATGGTGAATTACCCAACAGGGATTGCATTTTATAAGCTCAAAGATTGTCTAAACTTATATCGGTATTTGTCCCTTCCCCACCTTCTTCTCGATCAGCGCCTAAGCTGATTAAGTTAACACGACCATCATTATTCTCGTAGATATATGGCGTACCCCAAGGGTCCTTGGGCAATTTCTTTATATAACCGGCTGGATTCCAACCTTTTGCCTCAGGAAATCCACTAGGCGCTTGCACTAGGGCCTCTAAACCTTGATCCGATGAAGGATAGTTGAAATTATCTAAACGATAAATATCCAATGCGGCCGACAACGTACGTAGGTCTGTTTGCGCGGCTTGCACTCGAGCCGTATCAGGCCTCGATAAAATTTGTGGCGCGACCACAGCACCAAGAATGCCAAGGATCACAATAACGACCAAAATTTCGATTAACGTAAAGCCTTGGTGTTTACTTTGGCGTTGCAGACCACCTAGAGTATTGCGAAACGAACACTTCGGGACAGGCGAAATATCGGTAAAGCAGTTTTGGAGAACCTCCGTTATTTCTTTTGCTTCTTTTGCCTCTTTTAAATAGAGCGTGTTATTCATTCTAGATATCTCAAAATTGTGTTTCCGATCAAACTATAAGCCTCTCTTCTAATTTGCGCGCATCCAGTCTTCTTACTGCTTTCACCTTGTAAAGTTGGCCATTAAACCACCTGATTCATACTCATCAATGGTAACAAGATAGCCATGACAATAAACAATACAACCCCGCCCATTACCAACAACATCAAAGGCTCGACCAACTTGACCACGGTGGCTACAACTCGCTCCACTTCGTTCTGCTGAAACTCCGCAACGCGCCCCAGCATAGTGTCTAACTGACCACTTTGTTCACCTGCTGCGATCATGTGCAGCATCATTGGCGGGAACTGCCCCACATCAGTCAAACTGGCTTTTAAACTTCTACCTTCGCTTACACTTTGAGTAGCTTTTTTCAGCCCTCGCTGCAGCCAGCTATTGTCCACGACATCACTGGCAATCAGCATAGCGTCCACCAACGGCACCCCAGAGCGGGTAAGAATAGATAACGTATTCGCAAAACGTGAAGAGTTCGCGCTGCGACTGATCCGCCCTACAAGGGGCAGATCAAATTTCGTCCGATCCCATTTTAACCGCGCGTCAGGTTGGCTCAGCACCCAGCGAATAGCGATAACAAGCACTACAAAGCCTGCAATAAGCAGCCACCAATAAGCGGATAAAATTTCCGTAATTTGGATAAGCACTACGGTAAACCAGGGCAACTGTTGTCCAGTATCCACAATCACCGTGACCATTTCTGGCACCACATAAACCATTAACGCGCCCACAATAAGAAACGCCAACCCCAAAAGTACAACAGGATACACCAAGGCCATTTCAACATTGCGGGTAGCAGAGAATTGACGTTCCTGATAGTCGGCTAAATTTTCTAACACGTTGTCTAAATAACCCGACTGCTCTCCTGCTGAAACCGTAGAGCGATACAGCGCATTAAAGCTTCCTGGATACTCACCAAGGCTCGCTGCCAAGGTAAAGCCTTCTAAAACCTTACTGCGAATAGCCATCACTACGGATCTAATATGCTGTTTTTCTGACTGCTCAGCAACCGCTGCCAGCGCCTCCTCAATAGGCATGCTTGAACCAATAAGCGTCGCCAGTTGACGTGTGAAGAGTACACGGTCCAATGCGCTTAAATTCCTCCCAAAAAGAGAGCCTTTGCCCACTCCGCCAGAGGATTTTCTATCTCTCGTAGCTTCAATAGCGGTTGGAAATAGTGTTTGATCTCTCAGCAATTGTCGCGCATGACGGGCGCTATCTGCTTCTATAACACCTTTTTTATGCCGCCCTTTGGCGTCCACAGCTTTGTACTCAAATGCAGCCATAAATCGCTCTAAATTACTTTAATCATCAAGGCTTACTCTCAGCACTTCTTCGACCGTAGTAACACCTAAGAGCACTTTTTGCACGCCGTCTTGCCGAATACTAGGGGCTCTTGTGCGCGCGTAAGCAACCATTGCATGCTCACTGCTACCATCATGAATGTGCTGTCGAAGCATTTCGTCAATGACCACCATTTCATAAATGCCTGTGCGCCCACGAAATCCAGATTGCGAACAAGAGCTGCATCCGGGCGCTGTAAACACCTGGGCAACCTTTTCTCCTAAAAAGCTAAGTTCAACTGGCGTGGCAGGCCTTGCAACTCTGCAGTCGGGGCATAATACCCGCACCAACCGTTGTGCAAGCACGCCGACAATACTTGAACTTAAGAGAAAGGGTTCAACCCCCATATCCATTAGTCGAGTCACTGCGCCGATAGCGCTGTTTGTGTGCAATGTCGACATCACCATGTGTCCGGTCAAACTCGATTGCACGGCAATTTCTGCGGTCTCCAAGTCCCGAATTTCACCCACCATGACCACATCTGGGTCTTGGCGTAAAATGGCTCGTAAGCCTCTAGCGAAAGTCATATCAGCTTTGTTATTAACTTGTGTTTGACCAATGCCAGGCAGGCTATATTCGATTGGATCTTCAACCGTCAGGACGTTTATTGCGGTACTGTCAAGCTCGGCTAGTGCAGCGTAAAGTGTCGTGGTCTTACCTGAACCCGTTGGGCCAGTTACTAGGAAAATTCCGTGGGGCTTATGAACGACTTTCTGCAAAGACGCCAAAGTGTGCGATTGAAAGCCTAGTCGTTGTAATTGCAGCCTTCCTGCCTGCTTGTCCAGAAGGCGCATTACCACACGCTCGCCCGCGCTTGCGGGCATGGTGCTGACACGCACGTCAACTTCTCGCCCGCCTAACAGCAATGAAATACGACCATCTTGGGGCACGCGTTTCTCTGCAATGTCTAGACGAGCCATGACTTTGATTCTTGAAACCAACAGCGATGCCAATTCTCGCCTTGGTCGAACCACTTCTCTCATTACTCCGTCAACTCGAAAGCGTACAACCAGCGCTTTGTCGAAGGTTTCAATGTGCACATCTGAGGCATTTTCCCTTATGGCTTCAGACAGTAAGGCGTTAATGAGCCTAATAATCGGCGCGTCGTCCGCTTGGTCTAAAAGATCTTCAGTTTTCGGTAAGGCGCTGGCCAGACTGGCAAGATCCATCTCGCCTCCAAGATCTTCCACCATTTGCTTCGCTTCATTAGAGTCTTGGGAATAAGCGGCAGATAATAATTGATCGAATTCGTCTTCAGCCACAAGTCTTATCACTGTTGGATGTTTCGTAATCCGCCGAATCTCAGCCAATGTCGATAAGCGCGGCTGAGTTTTGGCTGCCACTTCATAGGCACCCTTGTCATTTGCTTTGGAATTCAAAACTACGCCAAAACGCCTGGCGAAGACGAATGGCAAAGTAGGCAGGTGGGCGATTGTTTCCGCAGGACCCGGGTTCATAACTTGCTCTTTGCTTGCGAAGTCAGATTCTACATTGCTATTCATGCCTATAATTTTCCTCTCTAGACTACAAAGGCCTCTATACTCTCTTACGAATAAGAATCAGATGCCGCACATTTGGGAGACTAAGCCATCAAGGTTGTTCCAACTCACGGATAAGACGTTGCGCTCTTTGCAATATTAACTCTTATTACAAAAAGTGCTCAAGATGCTTAATCAAAAAGCATGCTCATAGTATCATTAGTTCATCACTTACCGAGGGGTGCATTACTTTGAATTTTGTTGGCAATCATATAATTTCGGTTGGGCAATTCAATAGATTGGCTGCAGACCGCGTGTTCGAAGTTGCTGACAGTATGCAACCTTACGCAATGCGTAAAAACATCACCCGCGTGTTGCAGGGTGCAATACTCTCAAACATGTTTTTTGAACCCAGCACCAGAACCCGAGTTTCGTTTGGTTCTGCGTTTAATTTATTGGGCGGAGAAGTTCGCGAAACCACAGAAGTTAAAGCCTCGTCGCTCGCTAAGGGTGAATCTCTTTACGACACTGCTAGAGTGCTGTCTGGGTATAGTGATGTCATTGTTATGCGCCACCCAGAGTCTGGCAGCGTTGCAGAATTTGCCGAGGCCAGCCGAGTTCCAGTGATCAACGGCGGCGACGGTCCAAATGAGCACCCAAGCCAAGCACTACTCGATCTCTACACTATGCGAACAGAAATGGCGGCGAGTGGTCAAAGCATCGACGGGCTGAAAATCGCTCTAATTGGCGACCTAAAATTTGGTCGTGCGGTGCACTCACTCTGCAAGCTATTGTGCCTATACGACAGCATCCAACTGAATTTGATTTCGCCACCAGAACTTGCACTGCCAGACGATGTGCTAGATCTGCTTAAAGCGGCTAACCACACTATTAATATATTCCATGATATGGCGGAAGGTATCCAAGGCGTTGATATTCTCTACGTCACCCGCACCCAAGAAGAGCGCTTCCCGTCCCAACAAGAAGCGGACAAATACAAAGGGCTATTTAGGCTGAACCAAGCCATTTATACCGAAAATTGCGCGCCCAATACGGTGATCATGCATCCCCTGCCAAGAGATTCTCGAGCACAGGCACAAGAGTTGGACGATGACCTCAATCAAAACCCCAACCTGGCTATTTTTCGTCAAACAGACAACGGCATGCTCATTCGCATGGCGTTATTCGCACTAGTTTTGGATGTAGTGAATGAGGTAGACAAAAATGCTCAGCCGGTAACGTGGTACACGGCCAGGCGGCATTTACCGATTTGACTGAGAAGTGATTTTTGCAACCCAGTGATATAGCACGCGAATTACTTACAAAAGACGTGCGAGTTCTTAAGGGAATATGCAGCCCTGAATCAGGTGAGAAAACCTCACCTGACTAGAAACGCTGGTCAACGATCAGTTAGATCATTGATTCCAACTCTGGAAGCGCTGTAAACAGGTCCGCTACGAGGCCGTAATCGGCAACTTGGAAGATCGGCGCGTCTTCATCTTTATTAATGGCGACTATTACTTTGCTGTCCTTCATACCTGCCAAGTGCTGGATAGCACCGGAGATACCTACAGCGATATAAAGGTCAGGAGCAACGATTTTTCCTGTTTGGCCTACCTGCATGTCGTTTGGTACGAACCCTGCGTCGACTGCCGCGCGTGATGCCCCAATAGCTGCACCCAACTTGTCAGCAATGCCTTCTAGCATGCCGAAATTTTCGCCGTTTTGCATGCCCCGGCCGCCAGAAATGATGACGCCTGCTGCGGTTAGTTCTGGGCGCTCAGACTTAGCAATTTCTTCTGATACAAATCGAGAAATTCCGGCATCAACAACCACATCGCATGCTTCTACCGCTGCGCTGCCCCCAGTAGAGGCTACTGCGTCATATGCTGTGCCGCGAACAGAAACAACTTTAACTGTGTCATTCGCTTTCACCGTAGCAATTGCGTTGCCCGCATAAATAGGACGCTTGAATGTATCCGGGCTTTCAACAGAAATGATGTCCGATATCTGAGCAACGCCAAGCTTAGCTGCCACTCGCGGCAAAAAGCTCTTACCTGTTGCTGTATGTGAAGCAAGAATGTGGCTGTAGCTATCAGCAATCTTTACAACCAAACCGGCAACATTTTCTGCCAATTGGTTTGCATAAGCTGCGTTATCTGCAACAAGTACTTTACTCACGCCGACTGCGCTAGCTACTTGGTTAGCAACACCGTCTACACCGCTACCAGCAACCAACACGTGAATGTCTCCGCCGATTGCTTGAGCTGCCGCAAGCGTTACCAATGTTTGAACTTTATTTTCAGAATTATCATGTTCTGCAATAACTAATATGCTCATGAGATCACCTTCGCTTCGTTCTTAAGTTTGTCTACCAACTGCTCTACAGATTCTACCTTGATACCGGCTTGCCGCGCGGCTGGTGCCTCTACTTTCAAAACTTCAAAAGTAGGTGTCATATCGACACCCAACTCTTCTGGCGTATAAACATCGAGCTGCTTTTTCTTCGCTTTCATAATATTTGGTAGCGAAGCGTAGCGAGGTTCGTTCAGGCGTAAGTCTGTTGTAACTACAGCTGGTAAGTTAATTGAAAGTGTCTGCATACCACCGTCAATCTCCCGAGAGACTTGGGCTTTACCATCAGCAATAGTAATTTCAGATGCGAAAGTTGCCTGAGGCATGTCTGTTAACGCAGCAAACATTTGTCCGGTTTGACCATTGTCAGCATCAATACTTTGCTTTCCAAAGATCACAATGCCAGCTTGTTCCTTTTCTTGAATCGCTTGCAGAGCGCGCGCAATAGCCAAGGGCTGGACGTCTAGGTCGGTCTCAACCAAGATCGCTCTGTCAGCACCGAGCGCTAAACAGGTTCGCAGTTGTTCATTACACGCTGTGCTGCCTACGGCTACGGCGATAACTTCGTCAGCGCTGCCGGATTCTTTCATTCTTACGGCTTCTTCTATACCGATTTCGCAGAAAGGATTTACTGACATTTTGACGTTATTCAGATCTACGCCGGAGTTATCCGGTTTTACGCGCACTTTAACGTTGTAATCCACTACTCTTTTGACGGGTACAATTACCTTCATTGACATATTGTCCTCAATATTACTTCCACCATGCTCACTCGCATCTTGCCAATTTACGGCGGAAAATTTATGGTTGCCTCGTGTTTGATGTTTTTACGAAAGCACTATCATTTAGTCAACACGTCTCAAGAAAAGTACACATTTAAGAAGCAATTAATTAACTTCATGCAAATTCTTGAGTGACGCGCTTTACCAAAGTCTTTAGGCTTCGTCACACACCATCCCCGAATTCCATTAGGCTTTTTCGGGCGTCGTATTGTCGCTATGACAGGACCATAGGTCAAGGTGCGGTACGTGCAGTTATGCTATCGTCGAAATTTTGAGATTAACCAAAAAGGATCTAAAAACATGTCAATGGAGCAAGAAGTTGAGCGTGAATCCATGGAATTTGACGTTGTTATAGTAGGTGGAGGACCAGCTGGTCTATCTGCAGCCTGCAAGCTTATGCAGTTAAGCGAAAAAAGTGGCCAAGAAATCTCCGTCTGCTTAGTTGAAAAAGGTGCGGAAATTGGTGCGCACATCCTATCCGGCGCACTTTTTGAACCAACAGCATTAAATGAATTATTCCCTAACTGGCAGGAAGCCGGCGCGCCCGTTAACAACCCAGTTACCGAAGACTTGATCTATTACATGGTCAACGACACCAATAGAATCAAAGTCCCCAGCATGTTTGTGCCTGCGGATGCTCACAACGAAGGAAACCACGCCATAAGCTTGGCTGGCCTGTGCCGCTGGTTAGGCGAGCAAGCTGAAAACCTTGGTGTTAACATTTTCCCAGGCTTCGCAGCTTCTGAAGTCTTGTACAATGAAAATGGTGCGGTAAAGGGTATTGCTACTGGCGACATGGGTGTAGGTCGCAACGGCGAAGCCAAAGGCAGCTTTGCGCCTGGCTACGAGCTTTTAGCCAAATACACAATTTTCTCTGAAGGTTGCCGAGGCCACCTTGGCAAGCAAATCATCAATAAGTTTGACTTAAATGCAGACAGCGGCACTCAGCATTACGCCATTGGCCTAAAAGAGCTTTGGACCATTGACCCGGCCAAGCATAAGCCAGGCAAAGTCATGCACAGCATCGGCTGGCCACTCAATCATCTTCCAGGCGGAACGACCGGTGGTTCATTCCTTTATCACCTACCAGACAACCAAGTGTCTTTAGGGCTAATTGTCGATCTCAGTTATAAAAACCCCCACCTGTCACCATTTGATGAAATGCAGCGGTGGAAACATCACCCACTCATTGCTGACGTGCTCGAAGGTGCTGAACGTGTGTCTTACGGCGCTCGCGCAATTTCTAAGGGTGGCTTACAGGCATTGCCTAAGCTCACCGTGCCCGGCGCACTTATTGCGGGCGACGATGCTGGCTTTCTTAACGTGCTTAAAATTAAGGGTAGTCATACTGCAATGAAGTCTGGCATGTTGGCAGCAGAGGCGGTCTTTGACGAGCTTAAGGCAAACCACAGCTATACAGAAGCCAGCAGCTTTCAAACTCGGTTTGAAAAGTCATGGCTGTTTGAGGAACTCTATCGTTCCCGCAATGTTGGCCCTGCCCTACACAAATTGGGGGTACTTGGCGGTGCGGGTTATGCATTTGTTGACCAATACTTTGCTGGCAATCAGCCTTGGACCCTGCAAGATCCAACGCCAGATCATGCAACCCTGAAACCTGCGGCGAGCAGCAAGGTCATTGATTATCCCAAACCTAACGGCGTACTGTCTTTCGACAAATTGTCTTCAGTATTTATATCGAATACTAATCATGAAGAAGACCAGCCTTGTCACTTAACCTTGGCTGATCCGGACATGCCAATTAGAGATAATTTACCACTGTACGACGAACCGGCTCAGCGTTATTGCCCTGCCGGCGTATACGAAATTGTTCAGGAAAGCACTGGTCCACGTTTTCAGATTAATGCGCAGAACTGCGTGCACTGTAAAACGTGTGACATTAAGGATCCGTCACAAAATATTACATGGATAGTTCCCGAGGGCGCAGGCGGCCCAGTTTATCCAAATATGTAACTAACTGATCGACCCGAGGTTAAAACGGGCGCCCTGGCTATAAACAACTAGTGCGCCTGCCTCCTCAACCCCTTCCTCGACTAATCTATAAAAAACCGAGCGCTGAATGCGCGCCACTAAGCCGTTGCGAATCTCTATAAACGGTCGTTCGTTAACCATATAAACAGGGTGCTCAGGCCCGGCGACAACAAAGTCCCCTACGTTGGTGGTGAACAACAGTTCCTTCCCCTCAGCCTTGCCCCTGATATCTAAATCAATTGCCAAAAACGGCACTTCCTCAACTACTATAGCCATTTGCTCGACAGGTGTAACTAGATAATAGGTGTCTTCCTCTTTACGCAAAATAGTCGCAAACAAATCCACTAATGGCTGGCGTTTAATCAGCGTGCCTTCGTGGTACCAATTACCCTCGCGGTCAATCCTGATGTCAATTTCACCCACTTGTTCGGGCTGCCAAAGATGAATTGGGGGTAAGCGTTTTTGCCGCTGGAGATTCGTTAGCGTTTCAAATAGTTTGTCGATGTCGGACATAGTTATCCTTGCCTCAAATTTCGAGGGTCGTTTTAAAATTTCTTTGAATTCTTTTGAACTGCTAAGTCTATTGATAGACCCAGGACAGGATGTTCGTTTATTTGCAAGATTACTATTACACTCACAAAAAATTTTGACTTAAAATGAACCTAGGCTAAATCAGCCACCGATAAACTTCATAACAGTAACTTCGCCACTAAAGTTATCGTTTTGTTTATCGCCGAGGGCGCTGAGCAAAATCGTTCCCAACTGGGGAATAGCTTCTTCGTCACTTAGGGTTAAAAATTCGCGGATACTTTGCGAGCGCGCATTGGACAAGCAGCCATATAAATCACCATTAGACGACAACCTTAACCGCGTACAGTTTTTACAAAAAGGTTCACTTTCATTGGCGATGATACCAAACGTACCGTGCCCGGGAATCTCGTACCTCACGGCGGTTGAATCAAAAGGCGCATCGGTGCGGGTAAATCCATAACGCCCGCTGATGCACGCCAAAATTTCGTCCATGCTATAAAATTGCTGGCCGTGTACCGGACTTGACTGAAGGTGCCCCATATTCATGAGTTCTATAAAGCGTAATTCAATACCACGCTCTAAACTGTATTCCAGCAGCGGAATAATTTGATCGTCGTTGACACCGCGCATGGGCACCATATTGATTTTCACCTTTAATCCACCAGCCTGCATCAACTCTATTCCATGCAGAACCGTGTTTAGATCACCGGACCGAGCAATATCGCGAAAGGCATCTCTATTCAGCGTATCCAAGCTGACATTAATGCGCTTCATTTTAGATGCAATAATATCATCGGCATGCCTGGGTAACAGTTGTCCATTGGTGGTTAGGGATACGTCCTGCAGGCCTAAACCCATAATACCTTTAAGGAGCTCGCCAAATTTGGGCGACAGCAGCGGTTCTCCGCCGGTGATGCGAACCTTGTCTATGCCTGCAGTAGCAATCAACAATCTGACCGCCTGAATCATTTCTTGAGCGCCTAGTTCGTATGCCGCCGCCTGAAGACGCTTGCCGTCTGGCACG
>CAJWNY010000056.1 GCA_913043815.1 uncultured Gammaproteobacteria bacterium | reverse complement strand
TTGGTGATAAAGCCCTGGTTTCAAAAGCTGATTTGGCACCGCCTCCGTCCTGATAGGTTGCGTTCGCTCTGGCAACGGCTGACATATATGCCTATTTTGCAGAGAATTTTTTACAAATTAAAATCTGTAATAGGCTGCTTGAGCATTTTCCGTTAGGGTTCAGTTTTTTGACGGATCAAACAAATGAGAAACTCTACAGGCCAAGAGTCTCCAAGCATTTTGGGCGAAACCTCCGCTTCACACTTCCTGCAGCATTATTGGCAAAAGCAGCCGCTGCTTATTCGTGATGCAATGCCTAACTATGAGTCGCCCGTAAGCCCAGATGAGTTGGCGGGTCTTTCGCTAGAGTCAGAAGTAGAGTCACGAATTGTTGAAGAAAACGGCGCAGACGGACCTTGGTCAGTCAGGTATGGACCATTTGAAGAAGAAGACTATCAAGGCATGCCAGAGAGAGATTGGACTTTATTGGTTCAAGGGGTAGATCTGTGGGTGCCAGAGGTTAAGGATCTGCTAAAGCGGTTCGACTTTTTACCTGCATGGCGATTAGACGATATAATGATTAGCTACGCCTGTGAAGGAGGCAGCGTGGGGCCACATTTCGATCAATATGATGTGTTTTTACTTCAAGTTGAAGGGCAGCGCTGTTGGCAAATGGGCGAGGAATGCGGGTTGGATACGACTTTACTAGCAGGCACCGAATTGCGAATTATCGAAGGCTTCCGGCCTGTCCAGGAGTGGCTGCTTAATCCGGGTGATATGCTCTACTTGCCGCCGGGAGTAGGGCATTGGGGTGTAGCGGAAAGCGAATGTTTGACGTTTTCAATTGGTTTTAGATCACCGACCTTGGCTGATATGTTAGGCGATTTAGCAGTTGAAATGATAACTCAAGGACACACTGAACATTATCGAGATCCAGAACTTACTCCAGATATGGCGTCCCAAGAAATTCATCCAGCTTTTATAGATCAAGCCAAGAAGCAACTATTTGATCTGCTTAATGATGACGAGTTGATTGAGGATTGGTTCGCTCGATTCATGACCGCTCCTAAATATCCTGAATTAGAAGAGCGAACGGAAGAGCAACGCCACGCAAGTATTCGTGGCCGCAGGTATTTTAACGGAGATTCAGTTGACTAAGCTCATGCATATTTTAGCAAAGGTCGATTGTTAGCTAACGGTTAGTAATGGTCATATTTTGCGGAGTCATTCAATGTTCGCAAGGGCAAAAAGATAATTTACGCTAGCAGTTATAATTTGCTTCAGCTGTTCGGGCCACTTTACATTATTAGCTTTGTGACAAGGCGTTGGCGAAAAGGCGTGTGCTGAATATCATTAAATAAAGCCCAATTCGACTGTGATAGTAGTCACTGCATAGGCTCCATAAAGAAGACGGGAGATAAGGTTTGATAGTAAGCCGTCGGCGGTCGGACTCTTAGACTGGTGATGGCCTTATTCAACTATCCAACCTCAGATGCAGGGGGTATTATCTAGATGTATTTTGCTTAATTAGAAAAAGGAAGTATTTCAAATGTTGAGCGTAAACTCTTATTTTGAAGATCAGGTCATTTCTATTGCCTTTCAGGGCGAAACTTTGGCCACCACAGTGGGCGTAATGTCGGTGGGAGAATTTGTCTTTGGGACTGCTCAATACGAGCGAATGACGGTGATTGATGGCGCGTTAGAAGTTAAGTTACCAGGGCATGATAACTTCCAGAGTTTTATAACCGGCGAAAAATTTGAAGTTGCTGCGAACTGCAGCTTTGATGTGCGAGTTCTAAGGCCCACAGCCTACCATTGCACTTACGAGTAGCCTCGCGAGTAATTTCGTGGCTCTGTTTTGATGTGAGTCGCGCTAATTGAGTTTGGTATTTTTAGGTTGCGTATATTTGAATGTTATTAAATTCCTGATCGGGGGCATATGAAAAAATTATTGATCGTATCGGTTGGCGTTATGGCGTTAACAAGTGTGTTGTTTGTTCAAGCTGAAATAAAACGTACCGCTTCTGGCAAGCCAGATTTAACTGGTGTTTATGATACCGGCACACTGACGCCTCTTGAGCGGCCTGAGTTCCTTGGTGAGACCGAATACTTGTATCCTTGGTTTGCCGATTTACTAAATTGGGCTGCAGGAATTGCCATTGAGTGGGTCTCTGAGAATGAGAGTGATCCAGATCGAGAAGCGCCGCCGCAAGGAGGGGATGGCGATAATACTGCGGGAGCCGGTGGAGTTGGCGGTTATAATGCATTTTGGATTGATCCCGGTAGTGAAGTGTTTGAAATGGATGGCAAGGTGCGAACGTCAGTCATTTATGATCCCCCAAATGGCCGTCAACCTGAAATGGTACCGGCTGCTCAGGCAAGTATTGCCGCACGTTATAAAAGCTTTCTCTACGAAAACGATGGTAGGGCCTCTTGGCTGGCTAATGATGGCCCCGGTCCGTTCGACGGTCCCGAGAGTTTGGCGCCTTCCGAGCGATGCCTAATCAGTTTTGGTTCTACTGTGCCAACTATCTCTAGCCTTTATAACAACTACAAGCGTATTGTGCAGACGGAAGATCATGTGATGATTTTGCAGGAAATGGTTCACGACGCGCGTATTATTCGCATTGACTCTGAACACGCCCCAGATCTCAATCGAAAGTGGTTGGGCGATTCCATTGGTTACTGGGAAGAGGATGTCTTGGTAGTAAAAACTAAAAACTTTAAAAAGGTGAATGGACTCGTCGGCGCGGATGAAAATTTACTCGTAGAAGAACGGTTTAGCATGGCTGAGACAGGGAACTTGATCTACGATTTTACCGTAATTGATGATACAGCTTGGACTCAGCCTTGGAGTGGCAAGTTTGTTTGGCAAGCCAGTGAGGGCAAGGTTTACGAATACGCGTGCCATGAAGGCAATTACGCAATGGGCAATATATTGCGCGGCGCGCGATTACTTGAAAGCGAGTGGCAAGGTCCTATCGAGTAACTTAACAGCAGGTTATTGGCGACTATATACTTAAATTTTTAGGTTTAATCGCCAGTCGTCTTTTGGAGTGCTTTTCGAAGTCTTCTTCAAAGTTCTCTAATGTTCCGGTAGGTACCATATTGGCGATGTCCAAGCGCGTTCTTGGATCATGATATCTGCGCCAGAATACTCATCACATCTGCCGGCTTTCCGACACAAATTAGCGGACCACCTTGGTGTTGGTGCTTGCTTAATTCGTGCATACCAAAAAGCTGGTGCCGTTGGTTCAAAGTTTTTGTCCTGCCATATTTGGCAGATATCACTACCCTTGTTTGAGCGTTGCCACACGGTCAATACCGCTTCCTCGTATTTGCCATTTTTATATTGGCCTTTGATGAGTTCCATTTCCTGCAACGGCGTTTGATCTGCCTGAGCGTGGATTTTAAAGGTTGGTATTCCTAAAACTTTATTAAAGTCTCCACCCATATCGATGATTGCTGATGATTTTTCATCTGCTGCACAACTCATGTTTTCGTCTTGGATGTTGGCGCTTAGCCTAACACTGATTCTAGGTCCGCTAGTGGCATAAACTTCGCGGCGCTTAAGTGCAGCAAAAATGCTCTCTCGTGTATTTTCTTCTGCCCAAACGGCCACTAGGCCTCCGGGATTGAACACTCTGCGCGCCATTGTGCGATCCAAATCGCCAAGGCCGAAAACGGCTCCTTGCCAAGCCGCTTCATTGACATGGCCGGGGGTGCCCGCGTGATTGTCAGTGGATCCAATAATGCCCACTTGCAGCGGGTTACGTTGCGTCTCGCCTGAGTTCTGATAAGCGGCCAAGCCTCTCATTAATAAGCCTCGGACATAAGTGCCTCGCATTTTTTTCCATTCTTCATCGGTGAATTGATCTTTGGCTTTTGGTCGGGAATTGTTAGTGATGTAGTTTTCAAAGCTGCAATCCCCAGACTCATCAGATTTGAGTGGCGACAAACATTCGCTGTTGCCCTTTTCTTGATGTATTTCTACTAGACGTTCGTATTTGCTCCGCAGCTGAAGCGCTCTGTCGCTTTCGGTTTCCACATCGAAAGTCATGCCGTCGCCCATGTTGGTGTTATGCGGAATGGCTAGCGCCTCGCAGTGGTCCTCTTTGCGGCATTGTTTTTCTAACTGTTCCCATAAGTCACCTAAAGTGGGGTGTCTTATGTAATCAATGGCGTCCGGTGTGACATTGTCGTTTGCAAAAATAATATTTCTGTGTGAATGGCTGAATGATTTGGTGTATGACCATTCGTAGCCAATTTGCGCCGTGAAATTACAGGGGTCATTTGCTGCATTTGCTTGGTCTTGAACGCGCTGCCATTGGGATTTTTTTGCTTCAGCACATTTTTCAGAGTCAGCAATACATATTGGTGTAGCTTGGGGGGTCTCTTGGGTAATGGTGGGTATGACGTATTCGACAAATAGACTGGAACCGTTTACCACGGAACTGTCTTTTCTTAAGCGGTCGCAATAGGGGTCATCAAAATTTTGTGGGTCCGTGCAAATATGCAATAAATCAAACCACTCTGCGTGGTCCGTCACTGCAGCGAAGTCTAGCGGTCGATCAAGCTGGGCTATGGAGCCATCTTGTAGAGTCATTGCCTCGCCCCGTGCAAAAGCGTAGGCCTGTGCCGGTGTTTTGAGGGTGCCAAATGCATAGGCGTCCAATGAGTAGGCGGTGTGCACGTGGAGGTCTCCCCAATACAAATTTTTCTGTCCGACCTGGTAATGGTCACATTTACCGATATTTACTTCGATATCAAAGTCCATCTTGGTGTTGGCGTAAGCAGTTTGCGCTGCTTGCAAAAACAAAAATAATGCGGCGAAGGCCGTTATCTTATTGAGGCTTAAGATATTCATAGAGTAACTTCCAGTTTTTTGTGAGTGCTCTAGCGGCGTGTTTGCACGAGTGCGGCTCAATACATTGTCCATGAAAATACTAGAAATAAATGGTTTGCGCCTCTTTATCTGCGTTTATAACAGCCAGAGGTTTGGACTTGCAGCAGTTCATGTTTCGGCTATGCTGATCTCCAGGGGAGCGTGCAATGAGCATACATTCAGTAGTGCATATCTCACTTCGCCTAATAAGATGCGACCTTCTCGACGCCAAAGCCAAAGACAGGAAAATGTATGATAAGTCAGATCAAAGGCAAACTAACGGTTATTGCAGGTTCAATTCGCGTTAAAATTGTAGAGAATAAATGTCTACAAAAAAACAAACGTATCTCCAAAAAGAGCGTCTAAGATGAAAAGGGAAACTTTATGTATCCAGGAAAATATGCGTTAACTAATCCAGATCGGCCAGCATTTATAATGGCCGGCAGCGGGTTGACAGTGAGTTATGCAGAATTCGAGGTGCGCTCAAATCAGCTCGCACATTTTTTACGTTCTCAGGACCTCCGGTTTCAAGATCACTATTCTGTTTTTATGGAAAATAACGATCGCTATATGGAGTCTTGTGCTGCGGGAGAGCGAGCAGGGTTATATTACACCTGTATCAACTCTTATCTGACGGGCGATGAACTGGCGTACATAATTAACAATTCAGAGTCGAAAATACTGATTACTTCGAAGTCTAAAATTGACGTGGTAGTAGACGCCTTAACCGGTTGTCCTAATATTCAAATGGTGCTCGTCACTGATGGTGACGATATCGATTTGCCTGAAGGTATGATGGACTTTGTTACAGCTGTAGAGGTTTGCTCAACCGCGCCCTTGGCTGAGGAATATTTGGGCTCGTCAATGCTTTATTCATCTGGCACTACGGGGCAGCCCAAAGGCATCATCCGCCCATTGCCCCAGCAGTCACCCTCTGAGCCGTTACCCATTTTCCAGTTTTTAGGTACGTTGTGGGGTTATAGGGAGGATATGATTTACCTCTCTCCAGCACCGTTGTATCACTCGGCACCTCAGGCTGCGGTCAGCTTGACGCTGCGGATTGGCGGCACTGTGGTCATCATGGAGCGCTTTGACCCGCTTGAATACCTCCATTTGATCGAGCGTTATCAGGTGACCCATTCGCAATTGGTGCCGACTATGTTTAGCCGCATGTTGAAACTCACCGAAGCAGAGCGCGCTAGTGCAGATCTATCTTCGCTTGAAATCGCCGTGCATGCCGCAGCACCCTGCCCAGTGATGGTTAAGCAGCAGATGATTGATTGGTGGGGGCCTATTATTCACGAATATTATGGTGCTACAGAGGGGCTAGGTTTTGCTGCATGTAATTCCCAAGAGTGGTTGGCTCACAAGGGGACTGTTGGCAAAGTAGTTTTAGGTGATCTAGCTATTCTAGACGATGAGATGCAGCAACTACCTAACGGTGAGCCCGGGACTCTCTGGTTTAAAACAGCAACTGAGTTTAGCTATCATAATGATGCGGCGAAGACAGCTGAATCAACCTCACCGGATGGTTCTATGACCACTGTAGGTGATGTGGGCTATGTAGATGTCGACGGCTTTCTGTACCTAACTGATCGAAAAACTTTTATGATCATTTCTGGAGGAGTAAATATATATCCTCAAGAATGTGAAGATTTACTAATCGCTCATCCTAAAGTTGCCGACGCTGCGGTATTTGGCGTACCTAATGTCGATTTAGGCGAAGAGGTAAAAGCCGTCATACAAACTATTCCCAGCGTAGTAGGTGGCGACAGCCTGACTGAAGAGTTGCTCGGCTATCTTTCTGAGCACTTGTCGCGTCAGAAAGTACCGCGGTCAATAGACTATGAAGCTGAACTACCCCGGTTGCCGACAGGCAAGCTGTATAAGCGGTTACTAAGAGATCGTTATTGGGGCCATAGTAAATCTCGAATTGTTTAATAATCAGGCAGTTTTTGTTGCTGCTTTCGGCACTAAACATGATGTAGGCGAAGGTTAATTGCCTTCTTCCCAGCATGGGAGTTCTTCCGGTAGAGGTGAGCGCCGAGCAAACGGCGGCTAGTGTGCAACTAACTCATCGGTATCAAAGTGCTTTTAGTCAAGTGAATATTGATCCGGGGTTGGACACGAATACGGTGCTCTTATTTTAGCGCATTTAGCAACTTCTCATTGGCTCAGATGCTGGCAGCACTATTTACTGCGTTGCCAGTCAATCGCCGGCTGGGCCTCATCAGCGCATCGTTAAGATTTTAGCCGGTTGTTAAACGCGCGGAAGGTTCAACTGCATGTGACGGGTCAAGAGAAGGTTGAAGTGCTGCAAGACGCTTGGTTGACTACGCCCCCCACAACCAGTAGGTGGCGTCATTACTGCACCAAAGCTCCGTACCGGAACTTTTTTTAGCGATCAAAAAATCATTTATTAGGCAGGTATTTTCTCGGCATGCTTTTGGCCTTTGTTGGCAAAAATGTGTTTGTAAAAAGCCAACGTTTTTACGTATACTTATTCCTTCGTTTATTTAACGAAGATTCTCAGGGCGGGGTGAAAATCCCCACCGGCGGTAATCGCGAAAGCGTAGCCCGCGGGCGCTCTATCTAGTTCAAACTTGAGTGAAAACTCAGGTGCGAACGTCTTAACAGTTGTTGGCTGAAGGTGGCTAATCTCGGTTAACGAGATAGAGGACAGCAGACTCGGTGTGATTCCGAGGCCGACAGTTAAAGTCTGGTTATGAGAATGAGGCTCACATGTGTCTGTACCCTCCTGTACAGCTATCAAAGTATCCTCGTTTGCCCTGTTGTTTAACCGAACTTAAGGCAAGCAACAGATGACTACATTTAATTCGAACTTTTCCGATACCTCACAGCGCGGACGTATAGCATTTGTCCAATCCTGCTGGCACCGCAATATTGTGGATCAGCTGCGAGACGCTTTTCTGAAGGAATTTCAAGAGCTAGATGCCCGCCAAGTCGACCTTATTGAGGTCCCCGGTGCTCTCGAAATTCCTCTCAGAGCCAAATTACTTGCTGTAAACGGCGAATACGCCGCGGTAGTGACTGCTGGGTTGATTGTTGACGGTGGTATTTATCGGCATGAGTTCGTATCTAGCGCGGTTATCGACGGCTTGATGCGCGTGCAGCTAGACACTGGAGTACCGGTGTTTTCTGCGGTTTTGACTCCCCAAGATTTTTTGAGCGACGGTCAGCCTGAGTTCTTCAAAGAGCACTTTGGTATTAAGGGTGTTGAAGCGGCGCAAACCTGTGCTGCGACGCTGGGGCCGCTGGTCCGAAATCAGGTAGCTTAGTCGCAAAATACCTAGAGTGTTCATAGGCATGGAGGTGTTGCCTACAACCGTTTGTTGATCTGACAAAGCTCGAGTCGATGTAACCGACGAAAGCGCTTTGGATTGCGGTTTAGATTTACTTTGCCTCTACTGGTCCGGTATCGCATAGGCGATCACTTTACCACCCTGCACTTGAAGGGATTGAACTACGCCGGGGGCGGCCGTTGCCGTGTCATTGCTAACCCCATGAGATTCCTCTGGGCTTGGTTGACGTTGGCCGGGAACAGTTACCAGTACGTATTGCTTACCTGTTTTAGGACTTACATAACTCATAGGCGTCGCGTCAGATGGACCGGACAGACTGTCCTTCCACAGTTCATTGCCAGTAGCAACGTCGATCGCCCTAAGATAACCATCCAGAACCCCACCCATGAAGATAAGGCCACCTGCTGTCACGGTTGTACCTGCAGAATAGGGTAGGCCTAAGTTCAAGGTGCCGGTGCCGCGCTGCCAGACAATTTTTTGCGTGGTTAAATCAACAACAGCGATCTCACCAAATGGTGGTTTGATGCAGGGTAGCCCAAGGGGGGAGGAGAATAATTCAACTTTTGCAGCAAACGGTGTGCCTCGTTGAGGACCACCAATACCGTATCCTGGATTAAAGTCCCCCTCAGTGCTGGTTAACTCTTTTTCTCTAGGAATCAGATGGATGACAAAAGGCAAATGCAGGTTATTTACCACCATCAACTGGCGTTGCTCGTCTACGGCTACGCTGCCCCAGTTCATGCCGCCAGCAGGGCCAGGATAAAGTAGCGTACCTTGAATCGAAGGGGGCGTCATCGGCCCTTCATAGCGCAAATTCAAAAAGGTTTTGCGGCAGGCCATCTGGTCTAAGGGGGTAATGCCAAAAAGGTCGTGCTCGCGGATCTTGGGGTAGGCAAATGAGGGCATGCCAGTTGAAAAGGGTTGGGTCGCTGTGCTGCGCTCGCCAGGTATATCTGTCTGCGGCACTGGGCGTTCGGTGACCTCTGTAATTACCTCTCCGGTGGCTCTATCAAGCATAAATATCTCGCCACGCTTTGTAGGCACGATTACCGTTTTGCGCATAACGCCGTTGATGGTTAAGTCCACTAAGGTTGGCTGAGAGGGTACGTCATAATCCCAAATATCGTGATGGGTGGTTTGGAAATGCCATCGGGTGAGGCCAGTTTTGGCATCTATAGCCACAACCGAGCTGGCATATTTGTCCATCACCTGAGTACGATGGCCGCCAAAGTAATCGGGGGTGGCATTGCCAGTAGGTACGTAGACTAAGCCAAGTTCATCGTCTGCTGAGGTAAGACTCCACACATTGGGAGTGCCGCGGGTATAGGTCTCTCCACTAGCGGGTAGGCCAGAGTCACCTTCGCGGCCCATATCCCACGCCCACAATAATTCTCCATTCATTGGGTCGTAGCCGCGAACTACACCAGATGGCTCTTGGGTCTCCTGGTTGTCCAAGACCCAGCCACCTACTACTAGTGCGCCGCTCGCAACTGTGGCCGGAGAAGTGACAAAATAATAGTAAGGTTTCACCTCGCCCATACCTGCCAGCAGGGAAATTTGTCCCTTGCTGCCAAAACTCTCGCAGGGCAAACCAGTTTCTTTATCCACTGCAATCAAGCGTGCGTCGGTAGTCGCGGTAAAGATCCGCTCAGCACATGCTTCGCCAGGCGGCACCTCTGGCATTTCATAATGGGTAACACCACGGCAATTACCCAATATGCCAAAAGCACTGGTCTCGTTTTTGGGATCATAGCGCCATCTCTCTTCGCCCGTATCAGGGTCCAAAGCAATCATGACATTTTGCGCGGTACACAAATAAAGGCCGTCGCCGATTTGTAGCGGCGTGCCGCTGAATCGACCGACTCGTTTAGTGTCTGCTACCCATACTCGTTCAAGGTCGCTGACATTCTCAGCATTGATCTGAGCATGGGGTGTGTAGCGGGTGCCGGCTTGGTTGCCACCGTAAGCGGCCCAGTCGGCAGCGTTTTGCGCTTCTGGATAAACTCCGTCATCAATATTTTCAACATTGTTGTTAAGGAGGTTTACGCTCATGGCAATAAGCACGAGTGCACTTGCGCTTGCAGAGATTTGCACAGTGCGCAGACTGAATAAGGTAGGTGTGTTGTCTGGCCATAATGCGCGTCGAATGCCTGGTGTGCAAAGCCATAGTGCTAACAGCCCAATAATCCAAATACGCGAACCCACCAGCCAGAACTCGCTGCCTGCCTCGTAGACTGCCCATGCCAGGGTAAGGATTAAAACGCCAGCAAATACGAAAAGGCCCCTTGGTTTGCTGTTAAATAAGTCCACTGCGCAAACCAGCATAAGCACGCCAGCGATCGCATAGTAGGGGCTGCCGCCAAGGCTCAAGAGTTCGGCGCCTGAAACAGTCATGGCTAGCCCTAGCGCACCAATGATGCTCGCCGTAATGCGAATTTTAATTGCCTTCATCGGTGACTCCCCAGTACAAGTTTGAGCTATGCGCTTAGTATCTGATGTTAGTATCTACAAAGAGCGGTTGCGTAGTCTATAGGCGAGGGTAATCATTTATTGCCTGGTGCCCGACGCTCTTTGATTTCGCACTGACGGGATTCGAATTGCGCAACGCTAGAGAGGC
This sequence comes from uncultured Gammaproteobacteria bacterium, assembly GCA_913043815.1. Taxonomy (GTDB): domain Bacteria; phylum Pseudomonadota; class Gammaproteobacteria; order Pseudomonadales; family Azotimanducaceae; genus UBA4421. Next base: position 9,128 of record CAJWNY010000056.1, on the reverse strand, counting down.
TTAAAAATCCTCGGATAAAATACTGCAAACCCGGGGGCCGAAGCCGGACAAACGTGTTACAAATAGGAGCTAGGAATTCGGTAGTACAGGATTGATTATGCGTTATCAAAAGCTCGGGGATTGTTTTGAGGCCAGTCGGCTGACACTCGGCGGTGGAGGCATCGGTCAAGTTTGGGGCGCCACCGACAGAAGTGAGGCACTGGCCACTGTGCGTCTTGCCGCAGATTCCGGAATCAATTTTTTCGATATGGCTCCCATGTATGGCAGTGGCGAGGCGGAAAGTGTTATGGGTCAGGCTTTTGCAGAAGGTCTAAGCAAAGACGTGCATTTGACGACCAAATATTTGCTGGGTGACTGCCCCGAAGATAAAATATTTGCCACTTTGAGTACTTCGCTGGAAGAGAGTTTTGCGCGAATGGGGCGCGAATATGTTGATCTTTTTATCTTGCACGGATTCGTGATAGCAGACGGTTGGAGTGAAGGGCGTCAGGCTAAACTTTTGCCGCGCATTGCCGTACCTATGAGCAAATACCAAAATGCGGTGATACCCGCTTTTGAGAGGCTCAAAGCAAGTGGACGTATTGGAGCTTGGGGAGTGACCACCGCCAGTACCCAGCGCGAAAATATTGCAGTAGTTGGCGCAGCACAACGTCCGGATGTGGTCCAGTGCATTACCAATGTACTCGACTCTTCTGGATCTATGTCGTTAATGGATGAAGTACCTGGCCCTCGACAGGTCATTACTAATGCTCAGGAAGCGGGAATAGGCGTTATGGGTATCAGGGCAGTTGCAGCAGGCTCGTTAACTGACGCCATTGACCGCGACGTGCACCCTAAATCCGCGGAACTAAAAGACTTTCAGCGCTGCGCTGGCTTTCGCGAGTTGGCAAAAAGTAACGGTGTGAGCGCCGCCTATCTGGCGCACTTGTATGCCTTGTCTATGCCCGGTGTGGACACTTTGGTGTTGGGTGTGAAGAACCGCAATGAGCTTATCGAATGTTTGGCCGCTGAAGCTGCCGAGCCAATGAGTACTAAGCTAATAGCTGCCATTGATACCTCGGTGGCGAGGTAAAGTCGGAGCGATAGGTTGGTTACTAATTTGGTAACCACTAGATCCCCACTAGTCAGCTTCTAGGTAACCCGCAAATATGTAGTGCGCGCTCTGAGTGCATCTAGCCCACTATCTCTACCTTGTTTTTAGTTTGCCAAAGTGGAGACGGCAGGGGATTGCGGCCAAGTCCTTTGCTGACTAATTGCTAGCCGCAGCTCTTTCGTACACCAACTCGCCATTCATATAAGTTTGTAGCACTTCAACATCTAATATTTGCTCGGGCTTGATGTTCAATATGTCATCAGACAGAACAATCATGTCGGCATACTTTCCTGGTTCAAGGGTGCCCTTAATGTCGTCATCAAAGTTTAGGAAGGCACCAATTTGCGTGTAGGCTCGCAGTGCTTGGTCAATGTTGATGGCCTCATCCGGGCCGTAGACTTTACCGCTCATGCCTTTACGGGTAACTGCGGCATAAATCCCAACCATGGGGCCAATAGGTAAAATGTCGCTCGACAGCGCCACCACAATACCGTGCTCCATAGGTGATTTTATTGGATTGTTGTGGGCCAAACGAAAGCCGTCCAAATTTTGAACATAACGACCCTCTAACGTATAAGTGAAATTGGCCTGCTGGGTAATATGAATATTGTGCTTGGCCATTTTTTTCATAGTTGCTTCAGGCGGACGCATAGAAAAATGATTAAGGTAATGGCGGTGATCTTCTTTTGGAGCTCGTGCTAGCGTGTCTGACAAAGTATTTACAACGAGTCTAATAGCCGCATCGCCAATGGCGTGAATGCCCATCTGCCAACCTTGGTCATGAATTTCATTGATCTGACTAACAAGTTCGCTTTCAGGCATATTCAAATAGCCGCGGTAGGTGGCCTGATCGCGGTAGGGATCTATGGTGTAGGCCGCCGGGCCAGTAAAACCGCCGTCGACGAAAATTTTTATCGGGCCGATTTTTAGATTGTCGTTGCCTTGGCCTTCACTCTTTTTCAAAGTCTTAATCGCGTTTGGGTCGTTCCATTCAAATTGCACAGTCGCACGAGGAAGGGGTAGCTGGGCCTGCGTATACAGTCTTTTCCAGCGTTGATATTCGGCCGGTGTTTTTTGGGCGTCTGTAATACTGGTAATGCCCTTGGCCAGTAATTTGTTAAGATTGATCTCTAAGCTGGCAATCATTTCCTCTTCACCACTTGGCGGAACAAGATCTAACAATAGATTGTGCCGTTCACGAATAATGCCGTTGGGCTCGCCGCTGTCTTCGTGTTCAATTACTCCACCCTCAGGGTCTGGTGTTTGCGAGGTTATGCCTGCGGCGGCTAGCGCCATACTTGATCCTACAGCACTATGCGCGCCTGCACGTGTAAGTACAACTGGGTTGTTAGGTGCGGCGTCATCTAAGTCGTAGCGGGTGGGCTTGCGTTGCTCAGTGAGCTCATCTTCAGACCAACCGTAACCGGTAATCCATTCGCCCGGCCCAAGTGCCTTGGCTTTATCTCTGACCAACGACTGCATTTCTATAATAGAGGTGGTGTCGTTGAGATCAATGTAGCGTCTTGGACTGCCAGAAATATGTATGTGCGAATCATTGAAGCCGGGCATTAAGATTTTGCCGTTAAGGTCAACAACTTTGCTTGCTTTGTACCGAGCTAAAATTGACTCGTCGCCGGTGGTAACCACTTTGCCGTCGTTGACAGCGATCGCTGACTGAACGCTGAAGGTGTCATCAATGGTTAAGACTGTACCATTGTGAAGTACTAGATCTATAGGGATTTGGGCGGTTGTGGACTGACTTGGTTCTATGTTTTGGCCGCATCCGGAGAGGTTGAAGGTCAAAGCCAGCAGTGCAGTGGCTACTGCTAAAAAGGATTTTCGCAAAGCAGTTCGGTCGGGAACAGCTTTAGCTTGGAGTCTTGATATATTGAGAGAGCGTCTACAAATATAAGATTTATGTTTCATTGTTTTCCGCAGATTCATCGTGTCCCCAAGTGGTGAAAGTGGTGTCGCTAAGACTTTACAGCATCTTGCTCGAGGAATGGCAATTTGACGCCAGCAGCATCGCGCTACCTCAGATCAATGTTCAGTATGTCAATAAGGGTCTACAACGGCGTCGAGTAAACTCGACCGCTCTAAACAAACTTTATAGACCGCTCATTTTGCAGGATCCACATGCCAATAGAGGTGGGTCGAACAAATCTAGAAGCGAATATGAAAATACTGGGTCGGCGATAAAAAAGTTATAAGTTTTTTTAGAAAGTCGTTCAGTCAGCTCATACGGCTAAAAAGGTTGCAACTACGGCTGCAGGTGATTGTTGGAACAAAAATGAGAGCGTAAAAGGCAGCGTGCGCTGCCTGCTTGATTTCTAGCCTGGGCTACACCCGTTCTATGATGGTGCCAGTACCTAAGCCGCCGCCACAGCACATGGCAATAAGACCATACTTGCCCTCGGTGCGTTCAAGTTCATGGAGCGCCGTGGTAATCAACCTTGCGCCGGTAGAACCTGTGGGGTGACCTAACGCAATTGCTCCGCCATTTGGGTTAACTTTTTCTGGGTTGGCACCTACCGCTTTTTGCCAAGCTAATACTACTGACGCAAATGCTTCGTTCACTTCAAACGTGTCGATGTCATCGATGTCTAACCCGGTTTGTTTAAGCACTTTCTCCGTAGCAGGGATGGGGCCTTTCAACATTGTTACCGGGTCGCAGCCCACTAACGTGGTAGCACGAATCTTTGCTCTCGGCGTGAGGCCGTATTTGTCTACGGCCGCGGCGCTGGCAAGAATGACCACCGCTGCGCCATCGGAAACCTGTGAACTAGTTCCGGCTGTATGAATTTCTTGGCCAGGCACGGCTTGTAGTCCTGCCAGAGCCTCGATACTTGTGCCACGCAAACCCTCGTCGCGGCTGATGGTTTGGCTGTCTCCAGTAGGTTTGCCTTCACCGTCTAAAACAGGAGACTCAATAGGTACTATTTCGCGATCAAACCTACCTTCTTCCCATGCCTTAATGGCTTTGTCTTGGCTGCTTAAACCGAAAGCGTCAGTGTCTTGACGAGTGATTTGATATTCCTCAGCGATCATTGACGCTCCTTGGAATTGGCTGGTGGGCTGATAGTGCTGGGCATAGCTTTCGCCCATTGGAATGCCGCCGGCCATATTCGAACCAAGCGGAATAACGGACATCATTTCGACGCCGCAGGCCATAACCAAGTCTTCCATACCAGAGCCAATCATGGCTGCGCCTAAAGAGGTTGCTTGCTGGCTAGAACCACATTGCGAGTCGATGGTTGTTGCGGCCACTTCCTCTGGAAAGCCCTGCGACAACCAAGCAACTCGAGTGATATTGAATGACTGTTGATTGATTTGAGAAACACAGCCACCAACTACTTGGCCTACATTGGCTGCGTCTACACCAGCGCGCTCTAATGCACCGCGTTGTACTTTCCCGAGCAAATCTGCTGGCATGAGTCCTGCTAAGCCTTTGCCGCGCTTACCAATCGGGCTGCGCGCTGCGCCCACTATAAATACGTCTTGCATAACTGCTTTATCTCCACCTAATTCAAATGTTGGAAGCTCAATACTATCGCAACTTTGAAGGGAATTTGACCTATCTTTCAGTACTCTTTTTGGCCGGTAGAGGCACTGGTTGCTGGAATTACGTTGTTGGCCTTGCGCGGTCAAAGCGCAGTCTGAAGCGTCTTCTTGGGCATTTAGTTTGCATCCAGGTTGCGGAGTGTTAGGTTGAATTAATTATGTTTTGAGAATTAGCGCATGTCGTTTTACGAAAACAAGATCCTGCCCCGTGTGATTAACTGCGCATGTGGCATGGAGGCAGTTGACCTTCAGCGCGCCAAGGTGGTGCCGCTGGCACAAGGCCGTGTTCTGGAGTTAGGTATCGGCACAGGACTTAACGTCAAACATTATGATGCTAGGCGGGTGTCGAAGGTCATCGGCGTCGACCCTAGCGAGGAGAGTTGGCGGTTAGCGCAGTCTAAAGTGCAGCATTCGGATGTGGCCGTTGAGTATCTTTCGGCCAGCGCGGAGGACATTCCGCTTGCTACAGATTCAGTAGATACTACAGTGATCACTTACACGTTGTGTACTATTCCTGACCCTGGACGTGCGTTGGCTGAAGTGATTCGAGTGCTGCGCCCAGGTGGGCGAGTGCTGGTTGCCGAGCACGCTCTCGCCCCAGATCCATCAATTGCCAAATGGCAAAATCGAGTTAATGGCCTTTGGGGTAAAATGGCCGGAGGCTGCCACATTAATCGGGATATTCGCGGATTGATTGACTTTACGCCTTTGAAGATCCAAGACTGGCAAGCAATGTATCTACCTAAGACGCCGAAAATTGCGGGTTATAATGTCTGGGGTTCAGCGATTCTTTAATAAAAGTGTTCGTTTTTAGTTAGAGCTTTGTATTGAGAGGAAGGGGCGCAGGGGATGGAATCTGAAAAAGCGATTTTACAGTTAATGAATGAGTATTGTTTTGCCATCGATTCCGGCGACTTAGTTGCATTTGGAATTTTATTTGCGCATGCCGAATGGATTGCAGAAGGTAAGAGGCCGGGTAAAGAATCTGCGAATAATCTCATTATTTACGCCGACGGTACGCCAAGAACAAAGCACAGTATCAGTAATATCAGCATAGACATTGATGAACGCAATGGTAACGCAACAGCGCATTCCTACGTAACGGTTTGGCAGCAGACCGATGACTTCCCGCTACAGGCGATATTCGCCGGGGATTACTTCGATGAGTTTGCAAGGGTAAAAGGCGAATGGCGCTTTACCAAGCGTGAGCTCATTAACTCGTTAATTGGCGATATGAGTGCGCATTTAAAAGTACCGTCTTTGACAATACCTACGGCAAAGTAGTCTCATAGTTTTCAGTAGAATAAAGGCGTCTTAGGGCGGGTCTGCGCCTCAGCGTTATTCTATCTCATCAAGGGTTAGTGCCATTATCGCCTTCCAGTTGTCATCCATTTGCGGCAACCATTTTTTTAGTAGCGGGGTAGTCGCGTCTTCAGCGGACAAACCCTCTCTGAGAGTAAGATATTTATATGTAAATACTGATGCGCGATAGTTTGCTGCACAGTGCACGAGTATCTTTTGTTTGTTGTTTTTCAGCCTGTCCATGACGTTGAAAAACGCTGTTATATGTTGGGCAGTTGGCGCCTCCCAGGGCACAGGGATGTGTGTATAAGACATGTTTTGAGCGTTCACAAGTTTGCCTTCGTTGGCTAATGCATTAGCAGATTCAGGCGCCGCTAAGTTTATGACGTCAGTGTAACGGGCGGCTCTAATCAAGGCGAACTGGTTTGGTGTAGGTTGCCCCGCGGTGCCAATATTTACAGTTATAGGGTAGAAATTCATGATTTTTTCAACAGGCGCTTGTGGGTATTTTTTTTCTAGATCTTCGGTCAAACTATTGCTCATAAGCAGGGCAGGAAACGTCAGCAGAGCCAGAGATAGGGCGATATTGTTCATCTTTTTAAGTGTCCTTCATCCGTTAACATCGATCACGTGGGGCAGATTTTGTGTTACGCCACTATAGTTTGTGGCCGGCTAGTTTATCGAGCCTCGCCGCGTACTCTTCACCGACGGCGGCCACCATATGCTTTCTCAGTTCTTCATAAGTGTAGGGTTGGAAAAAGACTTTTCGTACATGCATTAAATTAACGAAGATTCCCCACAAGTTTAGTGCTATGCATATGAATAATATTTCTATTCGTACCAAGTGACTAAAAAATATAAACATGATCAGTTGAAGCCAAAATTCCGGCTTCAATAAAATGATCATAAAGCCTAGTCTTCCTGGCATTATGGTCGACCAAATAACAGGCATGAGGACTGCAAAGCTCACAAAGATCAATTCTAGTTCGACCCTTGTGACGTGGCCTTCTAACGCGCCGTTAAGCGCAACAAAGCCCAAGATTATGCAAATAGCAGCGTGCATTTTACGAGCGACAACATCCTGGATCCTAAGCCAAGCATTGGGCCCGCCATCTTGCTCTGCCCATTTAGGTACTTTGGCAATAAAGTCATCGAATATTTCGTAAATGCCTAAGCCAAGATAAATTACAGCCTCTGTCCATAGCACCCACATAAGTAATGGCGTTACTTGATAGAATTCTGTTGAGGTGAGCATTGTTATTTTCCCTGGTTGTGGTTGCTTGTTATTAACGCAGTAGTTTTTGCCATGTTGCTAAATCCATTGTTTTGATACAAGAATTTTTTTTAATGCATGTTTAGCTAGCAGTGTAACCGGTCGTTCGAGAAAGTTGAGAAAGGAGAGTTGGGTTCACAAATGTGGGCGTTGCGAGACAGGGGCGAATGGAAATTGTTTATAGAAAGCACTTCGACCTAAACGATTTAAGTCGCGGCTAAGATCAAAGCTATTTGCTGCTTAATTACGGGTAAACACTTCGTGTGTGAGCGTATCGCCTCGAGTATCAAAGGTGATTACATCAAAGTTTTGTCTGCCCTCATTCATATTCTCATTATTATACATGGCGACGGTGGAGCCTTCTCTGCGCCATGTTCCGGTAAATCGACCTGTCATTACTGTTTCCGCATCAATCATGCCACGCCCAACACCCTCTACAGCACCAGACACACCGTACGCTGAGTAGGTCATGTTGTAAGTGATTACTATATTCATCCATCTCGTCAGAGGCCGTGATAGTTGTTCTGTCGCTACTCATATCAACTGATGTGACATTGAGTAAGGAAGTAGCTTGCCGTGGCTTAAGTTGAAGGCCGCCTTCACCATCTTCGTGGTGACCGGCAATTGCACCCTGGGTAAGTGCGAAGATGAAAAACCAGCTATAGTTGCTTCCAGGAGAAAACTCCTAGGTATTATCATTTGATTCCTGCAAAAAGTGACGCCTAGACGGTTCGAGCACAGATGGGCTGTCACGCTTAACTTCTATTAACCGGCCATTTTGGTTTTGGTTTAGTGCCCTTGCCACTGTATCGATCCATAGTTGAGAATTTACAAGTTGATGCTGCTGTGCGCCGACTTGCCGTTTCGTTTGATGTATTATTCACCTTGAAGATTATCTGGAGTAAAGGGCGGTTCCGGGCCTGCTGTTGCTCCTTTACGAACTAGGTTGGTATTGCAAAAGATGAGAGATAAATTCCAAAGGTTTGTTGAAAGCGACAAGTTCCAAAACACGATCATTGGTCTAATTATTATTAACGCCATTATTTTAGGATTAGAGACCTCGGAAGGGTTGATGGCGAACTACGGTTGGTTTTTAGAATCTGTCGATACGCTTATTTTGCAGATTTTTGTCGTCGAAATTCTGCTTCGACTCTATGTTTACCGGCTAAAGTTTTTTACCAGCCCCTGGAGTCTGTTCGATCTTTTCATCGTTGGCATTGCTCTTATTCCAGCAAGTGAAACCTTTGCAGCACTTCGCGCGCTGCGCGTACTCAGAGTACTGAGACTCATATCTGCAGCCCCTGCAATGCGTAAGGTGATAGAAGGGCTGTTGGCGGCGATTCCAGGAATTGCATCTGTCGCTACCATTATGACTTTGCTCTTTTATGTGTTCGCCGTCATTGGTACTCATTTATATAGCGATACCTTTCCAGAATGGTTCGGTAATTTGGGTAATACGATGTATACATTATTCCAAATCATGACTCTTGAGAGTTGGTCTATGGGTATTGTCCGCCCGGTCATGGCTGTGCACCCAAATGCCTGGGCTTTCTTTGTGGTGTATATATTGGTCACTACCTTCACTATGTTGAACCTTTTTATCGCAGTAATCGTCAATGCTATGAGCAATGATGCTGATGAGACTGCAGAAGAGCATGCTGAGGAGAGTAGGGTGGAGATAAAAGATTCTCTGACGAAGGATATGCGAGAAATGGAAGAACGATTATTGGCAGAGATTAGAAAGATAAAGTAGTAGGGCTATCCGGATGAGTTGATGTTGGTATTCGGGTATTCATTGAAGCATCGTAAAATACTACTTCTAAAAATTACTTCAAATTAGTAGTGAAGTCTGTGTATAGCTTTTGCAAAGTGGTTTTATGTAGGTAATTTAGGGCGGAC
>CAJWNY010000055.1 GCA_913043815.1 uncultured Gammaproteobacteria bacterium | reverse complement strand
TTTGTCCGCGTATCTCTACTCGATGTCTTTTCTTTCTGTTATTCCTATCCACCGCTATAGCGGCTGGCAGCTCTGACCCGAAAGTAGCCGATATAAATCCTCTCGCTGGGACTCTTTTAAATCGCGGTTGGCCCACCAAGCAACATGGGTGTCTGGTTTGGAGGGCGTTATTTCAATACCCCACATAGCCGCTACCTCATTCGGTAAAAAACTGTAACGCATGTCTATGACCTGACCTAACGCATTAATGGCTAAATAATCATCTGAAAACCAGCGAAATCGCTCTATATCAATGCGCTGCTGACTGTCTTTAGCCAAGTTAGGAAATTGTTTGTGGACATCAAATTTTGCAATGCTTTCTCCCTCGCACCACTGCCTGTCATTCAATACCCGGACCGCGTCGACAAAGTAATTGCCTTCAAATTCGTAAATCACTTTCCACAAAAACAAATTGGCAAAACTCGGTTTCACGGTTATTCGTTCAGGAATATGACCGCGCTGGGCGGCCACTAATTCTCCAGCCGCAACCGCACGATCTACTTGCAGCAAACCTAAACACAGGTAGCTCAACGCCCAAAGACACGCGACAATAGCAAAGCTGCGCCTGCGCTTGTAACCCGCTAAGGTAACTAAAACCAACAGCGGTAAAGTAAGCAAAGGGTCAATGATAGAGATGTTATTCCAGGCAAAACGCTCGTCGCTAAAAGGCCAGAGCAACTGAGTACCGTAGGAAGTACAAGCATCCAGCAGGCCATGAGTGGCGTAGCCCAGCAAACAAAACAGGTAGCTTTCCCGTAACGACAAATACTGCCGAAAGAAGCGCACCTGTAACTTAAATAGTGGCCATGTCACCAACAGTGCCCCCAGCGGAATAAAGATCAATGCATGGGTAAACTGACGGTGGAATTCTAAGAACACTAACGGATCTGAGGGCGACTGAATCACCACATCTAAATCTGGCGCCATACCGGCCAGCGCTCCAAACCAGGCGGCAGCAATAATTTTCCCCTTGTTTTTGGCGGCAGCTTGAGCAAAGGATGCGCCGAGCACACCCTGACTAATAGGGTCCATATATACCTCAGACAATTAAAATATCGGTGCTATCACCGACAGAGGGCTAACTCTACAGCCATCTTGGTAACGGGTAAATTTACGCGACCAAAATCTGCTCCAACTGCCGTTTTCTTTCCTCCACATCAAGGGCATTCCTGACCGCTACTAGGAGGCGACACTTAAACTTTGCGCGGAAAAAAATTCACTTGAAAAATTTTCTGGCAAATAGACTTAGGGTAATAAACTTATGCAAATACTCTTGAACCAGCGCTCTTGCACCAAAAGCCTTAGACTAGGAGTCTTATTTTAAGTGCCCATAGATAGCCCTACGCAAAATTTTAAAACGGAGAACAAATCATGTTAACCCTTTACCCAGCGCGCAGCGTTATTACCATGAACAACTCCATGCCCAGAGGCAGCGCGGTACTGGTGCGCGATGGCATTATTCTTGAGGTGGGCGAGCGCGAAAATATGCAGCCATGGCTTGCGGGCCAAAACTATCAAGTGGATGAACAGTTTGCAGATAAAGTAATTTGCCCTGGTTTTATCGATCCCCACCTACACCCCAGTATGGCAGCCGTTTTACTGCCTATGGAATTCATTACTGCCATGCGCTGGAAGTTACCCTGGGGCACGGTAGAGCCGACTACGACAGAAGCCGCTTTTAATGACCGCATGCAAACCCTACATGCCGAAAAAAAAGATGTTAGCGCAGATGAGCGAGAGCCTCTGTTTATTTGGGGATACCACCAGTTATGGCATGGACCTATGAGCAAAGCGCGCATCAGTGCCATAAGTACAACTAGACCTATAGTTGTCTGGCACCGCTCCTTCCACGAACTTTATATGAACGATGCAGCGATGGAGATGGCTGGAGTCAACATAGACGACATTAAGCAAGGCGATCAAATTGACATAGGAAACGGACACTTCTTTGAAAACGGCTTAGGCTATGCCATCAAACATCTTAATCCGTGGATACTTGCGCCAGATGTTTATGCAGCCGGACTAGAGCGACTTAAGAAGGTTGTTCACCATGGTGGGCACACAACGATTGGCGACCTTGCGACGGGGTTGTTTGACTTTGAAACAGAAGCCACAACATTGGCGCAACTGCTTGAAGGCGACGAAGTACCCTTTCGTACGCGGCTTGTCGCCCACTCAGCGAGAATGAATGGTGGCGGCAGAACATTAGAACAGGCAGTAGAAAAAGCTGAAGGACTTGTCGAGCGCAACAGCCACCGCCTACACTTTGGCAAACATATTAAAATGTTTAGCGATGGCGCTTTTTTCAGCGCATTGGCGCAATTGCAAGCTCCGGGCTATATCGATGGACACCATGGTGAATGGTTAATGCCTCCAGAGATTTTAGAAAAAAATATTCGCGCGTACTGGCATGCAGGATTCCAAATTCACGTGCATGTAACCGGCGATCTAGGACTAGAACTGGCTATAGATGTACTGGAAAAAATGCAGTTCGAACGGCCAAGGTTCAATCACGGCTATACATTCGAACATTTTGGCATCAGTACTCCTGAGCAGATTAAACGGATTAAAGCCCTAGGCGGGCAAATATCTGCTAACGCTTACTATCTGCACGAGCTTTCTGATATGTACTCAAAAGACGAAGTAGGCTATGAGCGAGCATCACAAATGGCTCGGCTTGGCACTTGCTTCCGCGAAGGTATTACTACCACAGTGCACTCAGATTTCACTATGGCACCGGCGGAACCATTGAATAGCGCGTGGGTAGCGGTGAACAGAATCAACTCAGAGGGCAACGTTATGTGTCCTGAAGAATGTCTTACGCAACAACAGGCGTTACAAGCCATTACCATCAACGCCGCTCATGTTTTGGGTATGGCGGATATCACCGGCAGCATTCGCTCTGGTAAACGAGCCGACTTCACAGTATTGGATAAAGACCCGCTTACCTGCGACCCCATGGACCTTAAAGACATTAATATTTATGCCACGGTTTTCGAGGGCAAAGTTTTCCCGACAACAACCTCATGAAAAATATTCCCATCACCATCATTGGCGGATACTTGGGCGCCGGCAAGACAACTTTAATCAATAAAATTTTGACCAGCGACGCACCGCTATCTAAGTTGGCGGTGTTGGTAAACGACTTTGGCAATATCAATCTAGATGCCAGGTGGATAAAAGATAAATCACCGAACGGCAGGGTCTTCGGTCTCACTAACGGCTGTGTATGCTGCACTATTGGAGATGACTTAAGCGAAGCGCTGGAAATGTTAAGAGAGCAGTTGGGCGAGTTTCCGATAGAACACGTTTTGCTGGAAGCCAGCGGAGTGGCATCGCCGCAAAAATTACAGCGACAGTGCAGTTACCCTGGTTATTACCCTCGAGCCACTTTCGTTTTGGTGGATGCTGTCAACCATAACAAACAATGTCAGGATAAATTTGTCGGTTATTTAGCCAAACAACAGGTTGATGAAGCAGATTATCTAATTGCTTCAAAGCTAGATTTAGCACCAAACTTCACACTTCACCATGGCTACAAAGATAAAGTAGTGCATGAACCGAACATTTTTTCTCCAGCCTATGATCAACACGGAGTTTCTGAGGCGACTGTAAGCGCGGACTTCCACAGTCATGGCTTTGCTAGTTGCGTATTGCCGCAGACTGCAGAGGTCACCATTGATAATCTCAAGGCTCTCTGTGACGCGTTGCCGTCAACGGTACATAGAGTCAAAGGCTATGTAAAAACGGAGCAAGGATTGCATTTGCTACAGCGCGTTAGCGAGGCGCTAACGTTAGAGAAAGTTGATCAAGAAACCGTAACACCCTCTGAACAACCAAAGTTAGTGTTCATTTATATAGATCAGCAAAAGGCTGCAGTCCAACAACACCTACAACAACGCTGGCAAGACTGGCGACTCAACTAAACAAGCAGCGAGGAATTAGATGAGTAGCCCGAGCACTCAGCTTAATTAAAACACTCGTTAACTCTCCCCTAATAAAAGGTCCTAATAAAAAACTAGGGTTCGCACTTCAATACTCTGACGTCCAGGCAGCGGCGCTACATCGTTAGGACGTGGCGGCAATTCAAAGGCACTGTGTGCTGTAAATCTGGCAGGCACATTGAGATCTGAATCAAAGCACTTCAGTAACATTATCTCGTTAGGCAGCATTTCCGACAAATACAACCAACGATGCTTTGGATTATCGCGGACCATGTAGATTTGCCCAATACGATCGAAATAGACCAAATCAATGGGAATAAAATCATCTTTACTGATTGAGCCAGCATCAATTACGGCAAAGGGTGTTTGCAACACAGGCCCAACAATCGGCCGCCAGACATTAATCATCGCAAAATGGCGATTAACCAGATCTTCAGCACGATCTGGCAAAAAATCACAAACGCGCTGAGGCCCAGAAATTTCTGTGTAATCGTTGTGCACAGACTTTACCGGATTTTGAATAGGTTCCCGCTGAGCTGTTTGGTCTGAACCCGCCCTATCCTTGTTGCGCACATTGTGATCAAAAACAAAAACTTCTTTTGCGCCAGTATGGGCCATGACCAATTCTTGCACTTCTGGATAGTAGGTATTGCGTACCGCTTCATCATCATAGAAGTCTGTGGTCGCCGAGCGCTGCTGTAGAAACGCCAATCCCTGTTGGTCAATGTTTAGCGTAGACATGTAGTCACGGACATCTTCAACCAGATGTAACCCTGGCACTCTACCCGGATCACGCTGCTCGGCATTGGCGGGAGGAGGACACAAGAAGTAAGCAGGGTCTTTTACCGTTGGATCTGCATAATAAAAAGTACTCTTCTGGTCCATTCATTGCTCCTTAACTTGTGATCACTAAGCGCCGGTTTGACCCAATTCTGGATAAGACAACCGAGGCAAACTTTGCTCAATCATTGAGCCTACTTTCAGCAAATTGGCTTCACCCAGCTTTACTGCCACCAATTGAAAGGATGTGGGCCGTCCATTAACGTTCAATGCTGACGGCAATGTCAGTGTTGGATGGCCCGAATAGTCAAATGGCGCAGTAAAGGTTAAAAAATCTGCCTGGCCTTCTTTAGGAGTCGGCCCAGACATTACTTCGATGTCCGGTGTGGCTATGGGCATACATGGGCTAATCATTACATCAACCTGCTCTAAAATATGTTCCATCTCCGCGGTAAAACTCTGCCTAATCAGCTCTAATTGTGCATAATCTTCCGCCGGAACCCGCAGACCTAAATCAATAAGTGCAGCTAAATCTGGTCCGTACTCAGTTTTTTGTAGGGGATAAAATTTACTATGCGCCTTGGCACATTCAACGCTCGTAGTTAGCGCCCAGCCTGCAGTTAAAATTTTATAACTTTCAGGCACAACTACCGGGCAAATCTCTGCGCCCAAGTTGCTTACAGCATCAAGAGTATCGCGGATAACTCGACTCACTTCTGGCTCAACGCCATGACTCACATAACCCCAATCAACACCTATGCGGACCCCTGCAAAATTTGCCAAAAAATAATCGTTAGAATTTTCTGCTATAACCTCGGCTAAGTAATTGGGCACACTTGCATTCACCGATCCGGGATCGTTTTTGTCGTAACCGGCTATAACACTGAGCATACGCGCGGCGTCTTCTACACTACGTGTCATAGGGCCAATATGATCGAGGCTGCCAGCCAGCGGAAACGCTCCGTATAAACTGACGCGACCATAAGTGGGCTTCAACCCAACTAAACCGCAGCTAGCCGAAGGAAAACGAATACTACCGCCGGTATCAGAACCCAAAGCAGCAAAAACTAACCCAGAAGCGACACTGACTCCTGAGCCTGAAGATGACACGCCACTCCAAGCCCGCTTATCCCACGGATTTATCGGCGATGGAATATCTGGATGGTGATGACCAAATGCGCCCTCTGTTAATTGAGTTTTACCAATTATCACGGCACCGGCTTGTTCGAGCAAAGTGACAACCGTTGCATCAAAAGTTGGACGAAAGTCCCGCATAACCTGAGTACCGGAAGCAGTGACTATATCCTTTGTATAAAGCAGATCCTTGATGGCAACGGGTACGCCGTGCAATGTACCTAGAGGTTGACCTTGAGCACGAGATTCATCTCTTGCCGCAGCAGTAATAAGGGCCTGCTCTTCAAGCAACAGAGCGAAACTCAGAGTTTGCCCGTCTAATTTGTGAATACGCTTAAACATATACTGGGTCAGCGCAACGGAGGACAAGGCCCCACTTTTAAGTTGCCGACAGATACTCGACAATGATTGAAAATGTAACGGTTCTTGATCAGCCATTAACGCCCTCCCCACCTAAAATACAAGCGCCTTATTATTTATCCACCGCGCATGCTGCCGCAGCCAGCCTTGCCGATCTATCCTGCGTCGGAAAAATTGGCGGATACGGGTTCGGACTTAACCTTTTCTGCCTGCTTAATTGATTTCCACATAGACAATGTGAGCAAAACAATCACTGCGTATAAGGGTACTGAAACTAAAGTGACCGCCGACTTCAAAGGCTCTAAACCACCCAGATAGACCAAAGTAATTGGCAGCACTCCAAGCAAAAACGCCCAAAAAACGCGATGCCAACGGGCAGGATGCTCATTAGAATCCAGCGACTTCGTTGCTGAAGCGGCCAGCGTATAAGACGCAGAGTCATAGCTGGTGGCGGCAAAAATCACACAGACTAGGGTGAACACAACCAAGATTAACGACGACATCGGCAATGTGCCAAGCACAGCCACAATAAGCGCCGGTGGACCTTGAGTTTCTAAAGTTTCTAACACTGGGAAGAGACTATTGAGTTCTAAGTATGCTGCGTAATTACCAAGAATTGAAAAAAACAGGAAGCAACCCAAGGTGCCAAAGCAAACACAGCCCAAAATCAGCTGCTTAAGCGTTCGACCCTTAGAAATTTTAGTAATGAAAATGCCCATATATGGACCCAGTGCAAGCCACCAAGCCCAATAAAAGACTGTCCAAGATTCAACAAAGTTAGAGGTGCCCAGCGGATCGGTCCAGGTGCTCATACGGATGAAGTTTTGGGCCATATGACCCAGAGAATCAAAACCCATTTCCACCATAAAAAGCGTTGGACCAGCGATCAAAATAAACGCCAGTAACAAGATAGCCATAATAATATTCAGATCACTGAGCCGCTTAATGCCCTTTTCAAGACCCAGCCAAACACTGGAAGCGAAAACACAAGTCACCACAAATATTACGAGGAGATCCAAGGTAAAACCCCAAGCCTCTCGATCTAGAGATAATAAATCCGCAACAGACATGCCAATTAGTGGTACCGCAAGGGCTATTCCAGTACTGCACGCCCCAACCAAACCGACAACAAAAAGTAAGTCAATTGTGCGCCCTAAAAACCCCCTAGAGTGCTTGCCGATAATCGGCTCGCAGGCGTCACTCAACCGCAGAGACTTAACCCCGCGCACGTAATAGCTATAAGCTACCGCAACGCCGGGAAGGCAATAAAACGCCCAACCCATAATACCCCAGTGAAAAATTGGGTAACTGCCCGCCCAGCGCAACGCTTCGTCGCTGTTGGGCTCAACCGAAAAGGGTGGCGTTTGAAAATAATAGGCCCATTCAACCGTGCCCCAATAAAGCACACTGGTGCCAATACCACCGCAAAACAACATCGCGAACCAACTTGCTGTTGAAAAGTCCGGCGCTTCATCGCCAAGCCTAATCGCGCCGTGTCGACTAAACGCAATGAAGCCCAAAAAACCCACAGTGACGACGGACCCTACAACGTAAAAGATGCCAAAGTTATGTGTTAAGTAGTTGAACGCAGCGCCCAACATTTCGGCGCCCTGCTCTGGGAAAAGAGCCAAAGGGATGCAAAGAGAAAAAATGATAAGAATACTGCCGAAGAAAATAAGACGATCCAAATTTTGGTCTTGGAAGTCATTAGAGATACTCATATACGATCGCTTAAACATAGGAGGCCACATACACTAGAGCACGCTCAATGAATTGCAAGTTCCTGCTCCGACACCCTGAAGCCTCTTAAATAAAAGGAAAATAAAAATGAAGTCAAAAGACAAGCAAAATCTGCTTACTGCAGAAACAATAACGTCAGGTTAAGCAACGCTTTAACGTCAAAGCACGAGGGCTAGAGAGCGAAAAAGATCTTGTTCGAGAGAGCCTATTATGAAAGATTTCATCTAGACGATGCCACCCAAGCTGTCTCGACCGAGGAGCAAGAACGGCAGGTGAACTTGATCTACGCTTATATTGAATACCTGCAAATTGGCAAAAAAAGCGTGCTAGATTTAGGCTACGAATTGGGTCAATTTCTAACCAGTCTGCAGAAGTTGCCTAACGCTACTAATACCGGGGTGAAAATGAGCGATTACCTTTGTCGACATCACGGTTGGCGCAAAGACCCTGTCACAGATTATGGCGCTCAACGAGCGGACCAATATGGCTTATTTATCTGCAACGATATTTTGGCTTACCTGAATAATGCCTACTGCGCCAAATCAATTAAAAACCTTGCCAAGCTGAACAGCCAATGCCTTTATTTGAGCGTTTTAACTGAAGAAGATTTACCTATCTGTCATGAGCTGGCCACGAATATGCGACAATATTTGCTGCCCAGCCAATGGTATAAAAAGCATTTGGCCGACGATTTTGCAGTAGTGGTGGCGGTTTAGCTATCCGCAAACCTGTATCTGTGCCTATTTGGCAGCTAGAACAAATTTAACAAAATAGAAAACTGAGAATATGACGGACTCTACAGAGACTTTTTTCCTCCGGCGCAAGGGCCATAGAATTAATGTTCATTATTGGGCATGTGAGACAACTACCCCCCTGAAAGCAAATATTCTTATTGCCCACGGTATGGGTGAACACGGCGGTCGCTATAGGGTTTTAGCTGCACAATTAAATAGTGCTGGGTTCAATGTTTTAGCCCATGACCAACGCGGCCATGGTGGCAGCCTTTTTGGCTCTACTGAGCAGGGCGATATGGGTTACAACGGATGGAATGAAACCCTAGAGGATTTGAAATTTTTGCAAAATTGGCTAGAACAAAAATATACCAAACCTACCGTCATTCTTGGTCACAGCATGGGCGCCATGTTGGCTCAGCAGTACGTCTATACCTACGGCCAAACATTGAAGGGCCTTGTGTTAAGCGGTTCGCCCGGACATATGCCCAGACTTGTAAGCCTAATAGCGCAAGCCATTGCAACAATTGACACTTGGCGATTACATCCCGCAGCACATAGCCCTTGGCTAAGCAAAAACTTGTTCAGTGCAAACAACAAAACCTTTGCTAAAGCCGATGACGCCAACGGCGGATTTGCTTGGTTGAGTCGAGATAAAGAAGAAGTCGCCAAATATATCGCGGACCCCTTTTGCGGGGCAATATTGACCGCCGATGGCCTTAGAGGCATGTTTGATGGCCTAAGTAAAAGCACTCAAAAAACCAATATTGCACGCATCAATAAAAAAATTCCTGTAATGATTATTTCCGGCGAAGAAGACCCTGTACACGGCAAAAAGCGCGGCATTAATGCACTTATCAAGCGCTACAATAAAGCTGATATTAAAGTGACCACAAAAATCTACCCGGCTGGTCGACATGAAATGTTTAATGAAACCAACCGCGAAGAAGTCTATACAGACTTATTACATTGGTTAAAAGGTATAAAGTATGACTGACAAATTGGGGATACCTAAACCTATTTGGCAAGACGCCATTTCGTTATGCCGCGACCTACAAAGTGGGGTAATCACCGCGGTTGCAGTAATGGAAAACGTTTACGCACGTATAGAGGCGTTAAATCCTCGATTTAATGCCATAGTTAATTTGCTCGACTACGACGAGGCAATGGAACTGGCGCGTAGTGCAGATAAGCTGCCTATTGCAGAAAGAGGCATTTTGCACGGACTGCCAATGGCCCTGAAAGATGCAGTCGCCATGAAAGGCTTTCCTACAACCTGGGGCTTCAAACCTTTTGCCCACCGCATAGAAACTGTGGACGATGGTCTAGCCACTCGCTTGCGCAAAGCTGGAGCGATTTTCATCGGACACACCAACATGCCTGAATTCGGCTTTGGTTCCAGCACATTCAATTCACTCTTTGGCGTTACCTTAAATCCGTACGACACCAGTAAAACAGCCGGCGGCAGCAGTGGCGGCGCTGCGGTGGCGTTAGCTAGCCAAATGTTACCCTTGGCGGACGGCAGTGATTTAGGCGGCTCACTGCGTAACCCTGCCAGCTTTTGCAATGTGGTCGGATTTAGACCCTCAATTGGGCGTATGCCCTTTAATAAGAATTTTGCTTGGTATGGCCGAATGGTCACCACAGGCCCCATGGCCAAGACAGTGAAGGACACTACCCTACTGTTTGCGGCCATGGCCGGACCGGACTCCAGAGACCCACTAACTCTGCCCGAACCTGGCCACCATTTTTTTGATGGTCTGATTGCGACTCGCGAACCCACCGCCCTAAATATTGCGCTTAGCACCGACTTAGGGTGCTTGGAAGTGGATCAAGAAGTGGCAGATATTATTCGAGCTGCAGGAGAGGTTTTTGCGAGTTTGGGAGCAAGCGTCACCGCTGCTGCCCCAGATCTAACCGGCGCAATGGAAGTCTTTCAAATTCAGCGCGCAGCGGGTTTACGCCCCTTAGGTGATAGTTTGGAGAAAAATTTCCCCGATTGGCGATTAGATGCAAAAGACACCGCCATCTGGAACATTGAAAAAGGCACGCGCCTATCTGCTGACGAAATCATGCAGGCAGAGGCCACCCGCTCACGAATATACGCTCAAGCGGTAGATTTTTTTGAACACTACGACGTACTGATTCTTCCCGCGGCCCAAGTGCCGCCGTTTGCCGCGGAAGAAGAGTGGGTTAAAGAAATCAATGGTGTAGAGATGCAGACCTACCTAGATTGGATGGCAGTATGTTGCATGATCACAGTCACTGGACTGCCATCTATTTCCGTACCTGCAGGATTCACAAAGAGTGGCTTACCAGTGGGAGTACAAATAGTGGGTAGGCCCAGAGGTGATCTTGCCTTACTACAAATTGCGCAATTATTTGAGGATGCAACAACGCATCACAAAAAACTCCCCACGCTTTAGCCTGTACTGGGGAACGATCCACGACACTAGCAACTACCCGCGCCGTATTTATGCAAAAGAAAAAATTAATGTTTGTAGCCGCCCACCCGGATGATGCGGAATTTTGTGCTGGCGGGTTAATCAGTGCTTGGAGCAAAGCTGGGCATAGCGTAAAAATTCTCTGCTTAACTAACGGCAACGCTGGCCACCACGAGGCCAAACCAGATGAACTTGCTAAACGCCGTGCTAAAGAGGCAACCCAATCCGCGGAAAAAGTTGGCGCCGAACTAGAAATTTGGGATCAAGCGGATGGCGAATTGACCGCAACCATAGAACTGCGCAAGAAACTCATTGGATCAATACGCTCCTTTGCCCCGGACCTCATTATTACCCATAGAGTAGCCGACTACCATCCAGACCATCGAGCAGCAGGACAACTGGTTCAAGATTCCGCCTACCTCTTGCAAGTGCCCGCCATAGCCCCGAAGCATTCCGCTATGCAGCAGATGCCAGCAATCTTGCTAGCCTACGATCGCTTTAAAGACCCTCGTCCCCACAGACTAGATTGGATTGTTGATACAAAAGATCATATTGATACAGTTCTCAGTATGCTCGGATGCCATCAAACTCAAGTTTTTGAATGGCTACCTAAAATTATGGGTATCGCAGTTACCGCGAACACCAAAGAAAACTGGTTGCGCAAATTTTATTTAGCAAAGCCTAAAGCTGTTGCAAAAGCAGCAAATCAGGCGAGAACACACATAGCTTCCTCAAAATGCGTCAATTACGCAGATTTAGCTTTTGCTGAGGCCTTTGAAGTATCAGAATACGGCGGTCGCTTTGATCCATCCGACTTCAACTTTGTAGATAAGAATAACTAATATGACTGACCGCAACTCGTCACCCAACCAACTTCCTCAACTGTATTCACTAAGCGCCATCGGCATAGCTACTTTCTTTGGTTCGCTTTTGGCTGGCGGTTTCTTAATCAGCGAAAACTATCGAGCTTTGGGCATGAAGCAATTGGGTTATATTGTTTTAGCCATCAGCCTGTTTGCTTTTTGTCTAAGTTCAATTGCTGTGGCGAATTTTGTTGAACCTATGATCACCGAAGAGGGCGAAATGTTAAATGTAGACTTCACAATGCCGTTATTGATCAACATCGCCCAAGTGTTAGGTATACTGGTCATAACTCACGTTGTGCAGGGCAGCATGCTTGCGACATTCACCGAAATGCAGGGTACATTTCACTCCACATGGAGAGCCGTGGGCTTGAGCTTAGTCGCTTATATTGTCTTAGCCACTGTAGCTTATATTATTCTGAGTACCCTTGGATTGAATAAATAAACAACTGGCCCCACAACAGCATAGTTGTATCAGCGCCCAGGATAATTTCTCGCAGCGGGGCTACTTAGTAATAACTTTTTTAAGTAATTGCCTGCCGCTTGCTTAAGCAGCTAAACCCAACTTTATGCGTTATTTGCTCCAACGACGATTGAAGTCATCGGTGGAATTTACACGCGGATAGTCCTTCTCAGGAATAGGCTGTTGCAAAAAATTGCAAAGTGGCTCCCACCCGTCTCCTGGGCGATAGACCAATAATTTGTCCGCAGCCACATGGTCTATAACTTCTTGATTATGCTTTTCATAGCAATCTATAACATGGGCTTTGTCACCCATGCGCCCATCGAATACGCCGTTCCAAATAACTTCATAGACCATTGTTGAGCGCGCTAGGGCCTCTTCATCTTCACTATTTTCAGCATCTAAACGCGCTTTTTCGGACGCACGCCAAATGGTATTCATTACGCTTTCGTACCATTTATCAGAATCTCGGAGCGACAAAATAATCCGAGCCTCAGGATAGGCCTTATATTGCTCTCGCCAAAAACTTGACGACGGCCAATCGACAGACGCTTTGTAACCCGTAAAAAGTTGCGCCCAATCGACACTCTGACCTTTTGCCACGCGACTCCAGAGCTTGCTGTGCGATAAATTTAACGATACTTCCATCATGTGGTAACACTTATCAAAGCCCAGAGTTTCTAGGGCTAACTTGAGGGACAACGTCCCCGTACGACCAAACCCTGCGCCAATCACTTCTATCGCCATATTCTCTCTTTATCAATTAGTTATTGATTACTTATTATTGGCTACCTAACACAGAACTAAGATATCGAAGTTAACTTCTTTATCTTAGGAATTCGCTACTTAGCTGTTGGCATAATAATCTTGCCGTCGATACAGCCACCTGAAAATTTGCTGAATAGATCCGTTAGTTCAACCGATAAAATTTACGCGCCGTATCATGAAACAACCACTGCTGATCTGCTTTAGTATATTTCTTTGCGATCTTTTTAAAGGCATTCCAAAGTACGGAGTAGGAACAACTTTGCTTATCGACAGGAAAATTGCTCTCAAACATACAGCGCTCTGGCCCAAACATTTCAATGGCAAAATCATGATAACGGCCAGTGGTTGCAACTATTTTATCTGACGTCGGTGGTTGCTCGCGCCTGTGAAAACCAAATCCATTAATAGGCATGACTATGCCCCCTAATTTGGCCACAACATTGGGACATAGGGCCAACTGCGTTACATCGTTTTGCCATTGCACAAAAATTTCTTCACCTTTCCCAGCGTAAGGGCCTATGCCCAAGGGACCACCGAAATGATCAAATATGATAGTTACTTTTGGAAAAGCCCTCGCCAGCGCAGTCAACTCGCTGATCTGTGGATGATACAACCACGCATCAAAACTTAAACCGCGCTTTTCCAATTGAGCAAATCCTTGCTGAAAATTTTCATCCAAAAATAAATGCTCAATGGGGTCGGTATGGGAATTACGCACTGCTTCACTGGCATCCCAACCAGCCGCGTGTCGAATACCACGAAACCGAGATGATGCGGCAATATGCGCATCTAAAACCGACCCCACGTCATCTCCCAAAGTTAAGTCTGCAAAACTGACAATCCCGGCACAAACCTTAGCAGGCCCGTACTGGTTGGACGCAGCCATAGCCGCTATACCATTTACAAATTCGGTTTCTCCCACTGGTGCCATAGTTTGGTCTGCGCTTGCACTGTACATAGACCCGCATTCTACAAAAACCGTGCTCACCACGTTATGGCCTTGGCCTATGTCCGCCAATAGTTCAGGCAGTAAATAGGCGTTGAGATCATGATCCCAGAGATGATGGTGCGGATCGCAGATCATCCGGTCTGGATCTATAATTTCTTCCTGCACCAAATCTAGCCAAAGATTACTATCTTTATAAGCGGCCATTAGTAAACAACTACCGATCGAATGCCTTGACCGCAATGCATTGCTTCAAAGCCTTTATTGATGTCTTCCAATGCAAAAGTACCGGTGATCAAGTCATCAATATTAATTTTGCCTTCCATATACCAATCAACAATTTTTGGCACATCCGTGCGTCCCTTAGCACCACCAAAAGCGGTGCCGCGCCAGACTCGCCCAGTAACCAATTGAAATGGTCTAGTGGCAATTTCTTGCCCCGCCGCTGCGACACCAATGATAATGCTCTCGCCCCAACCCTTATGACAGCACTCCAACGCTTGGCGCATAACCTCGGTATTGCCGATACATTCAAAGGAATAATCCACGCCTCCATCGGTCATATCTACAATGGCCTCAACGACGTTATCTACAGAATTTGGGTTGATGAAATCTGTCATACCAAATTTTTCCCCTAACTCCCTGCGTGAGTCATTTAGGTCTATGCCAATGATCCTTTCCGCCCCGGCTATACGAGCACCTTGAATAACGTTCAAGCCAATACCACCTAGCCCAAATATCGCAACGTTGGAACCGGGCTCTACTTTGGCCGTATTCATCACAGCGCCTAGTCCAGTGGTTACGCCGCAACCGATATAACAAACTTTATCGAATGGAGCGTCGGTTCTAATTTTAGCTACAGCAATTTCCGGTAGTACGGTGAAATTGGCAAAAGTAGAAGTACCCATGTAGTGATAAATGGGGTCACTGCCGAGAGAAAATCTAGAAGTGCCGTCTGGCATTAAACCCTTACCCTGAGTCTCACGAATGGCGCCACATAAATTAGTTTTACCAGATAAACAAAACTTACACTGTCTGCACTCAGGGGTGTAAAGAGGGATCACATGATCGCCTGCTTTGACTGATGTCACGCCAGCACCGACTTCACGAACTATACCAGCTCCTTCGTGGCCCAGAATAGATGGGAAAATACCCTCGGGATCTCCACCTGACAGGGTAAAAGCATCGGTATGGCATATGCCTGTGGCCATCACTTCAAGCAGCACTTCCCCCTGGCCGGGGCCGGCAAGTCGGACGGTCTCTATACTCAAATCTTGGCCTGGACCGAATGCTACGGCAGCTTTGGTTTCCATCATGTATTTTCTTCCTTAACATTGCGCTTTGAGAAGGGAGCTTCTAACAAGCATGCATCCCTTTTAACTACCAACTTAACAAACAGGCTGAGGTATCTTTTTCCTCACATTATATCGGGCAAATGCCTCGCACCGACAGCTACTAGGTTTACGCTGATCTAACGCAATCCGCATCAAGGTGCCAATAACTTAGATTTGCCTGCATCACTTTTATTTTGCAACGCACAAACTGAGCATCACTAAGCCAAAGACTAATGTTAAACTCAAGACATGGTCTCTTATACCCACAACAACTTGCACATACAAACTGCGGTCGAGCCATGAGATTGGGCTTACGCGTAGCTCTCAGCCTTCGAGGCTGGAGAAATTTTATACCATTGGTTGCTGTGCTCACCCAGTACCGTCGTAAAGATCTAAGCCACGATTTACTTGCCGGATTAGTGGTGGGAATGGTCACCATTCCTCAAGCCGTCGCCTATGCTTTTCTCGCTGGTGTGCCCCCGCAGTCTGGGCTTTACGCCTGTCTTCTACCCATGGTCATTTACGCTATTTTTGGCAGTTCTAAACAAATGGTGGTCGGACCGGTCGCCGTGGCTGCGCTACTGGTAGCTGCAACGGTGAGTGAATATGCGCCTAAGTACAGCGATGCTTACTTGGCTATCACCGCAGTGCTATGCCTACAGATTGCCGGCATTTTGTGGCTGCTACGACTCTCCCGCATGGGCGGGTTGGTAAATTTACTAAGCCATCCTGTGATCACTGGGTTCGTCAATGCAGCAGCTATTTTAATTATAGTCAGCCAACTGCCTGCATTAAGCGGTATCGGCCTTGAAGAGGCGGAGAGCCCATTGGCCGATCTGCTCAATCTTTTACGCACAGTCAGCAAATTAGATCCTCTAACTCTGACTTTCGGCCTATGCACGCTAACATTTTTAGTTAGCAGCAAATGGCTCATTGCCAAATGCCTAACTTTATTCGGCGTTGAGCAAACAAACGATCATCCCGCCACCAGAACAGGACCAATGCTAGCAGCCATATTCAGTATCATTATAGTTGGTGCGTTTGGACTTAGTGAGGATCTGCAGACTGTTGGCTTTGTTCCTGCTGGACTACCCAGCGTTGTTTGGCCGGACTTCGACTTAAAACTATGGCTAAATTTGCTGCCCGCTGCTGCAATCATCGCAATCATTACCTATGTAGAAAGCTATTCTATCGGCACTACACTGGCAGCAAAGCAGCAAACTCGCGTTAATCCCCATCAAGAACTATTCGCATTAGGCGCTGCTAATTTGGGCGCAGCAATTACCGGCGCATATCCTGTAGCAGGTTCTTTTTCGCGCTCAAGCGTCAACTACTCCGCAGGCGCACGAACCCCGGTGAGCTCGCTGTTTTGTGCATCAGTAGTAGTTATTACTCTCGTCTTTTTTACTGGCCTCTTCGCTAATTTACCCAAAGCAGTGTTAGCTGCGATAGTCATCGTATCTGTAATCGGCCTTATTGATTTTAGAAGCTCACGTAGACATTGGTCCATTTATCGACACGACAGCTGGACGGAATTGGCCACAATGACATTGGTCCTGATTTTTGGGGTAGAAGTTGGTTTGCTCTCGGGGGTTGGCTTATCTATAGCGCTGTTTATCCGCAGCTCTAGCAAACCCAATATCACTCAAGTGGGGCGCCTAGATAATACAGAGCACTTTCGTTCAGTTAAGCGCTTTGAGGTAACAACTTACCCAAACATCCTAGCCCTGCGTGTGGACGAAAATATTTATTTCGCCAACGCTACGCAAATAGAAGACCGACTTTTAAGGCGCGCCTTACGCCGCAAAGATACGCGCCACTTACTTATTGTTTGTAGCTCGGTGAATATGATTGATGCAACGGGATTGATGATGCTTTATAGATTAAATAGTCATCTTACTGAGGCAAATATTTCACTGAGTTTGAGTGATGTTAAGGGCCCACTTATGAAACAGCTGAGCAATACAGACATAGCGGAAACTATTAGCGGTGAGATTTTCTTTAACGCAGACCAAGCGATTAAACAGCTGGTGCCAAACTCTCAGTTATCAGAAGGCGCACATGAAAATTCTTGATGGTTACCTAACTCGAGTCGCCACCCTAGCTGTTTTCTTGACACTGTTGTCTCTAGTCAGTATCACCAGCCTTTTTGCGCTATTTGAGGAACTGGGCGAAAGCCAAGCCACCTATGGCTTCATAGACGCGTTGATTTATTTAGTACAGACGCTCCCGCGCAGAATAGATGAAATGCTCATTTACTGTGTATTTCTTGGCTATTTACTTTCGTTGGGCAGCCTTGCTGAAAATGGCGAACTGACCGCCGCAAGAGTAGCAGGCGTCTCACCCATGCGGCTATTGGGCAGTCTAGTACCCTCCCTCATTATTTGTCTGTGCATAAGCTTTAGTCTGAGCGAATATTTGGCCCCCGCTGGAGAGCAAGCCGGTGAGCGCGGCAAGCAAAAAGCTCAATATGGCGAAAACGCATTAAGCAAAAAAGGTGGGCTGTGGTTTCGCGATGGCGGTGACTATGTGCAAATTAGCAGTTTAGGACCTAATGGTGACCTATTTGGTGTTGTGCGTTATTCAGTCAATGAGCAGCATAAACTTACCCAAAGTTTACAAGCCGAATCTGCGAAATATAACCAGAGGACTAGAGTTTGGACTCTCTATAACGGCAGAACTACCGAACTAGACAGTCTCACCACTCGGACAACGAGTTTTGCGCAACAGTTGTGGCGGACACCAATGACACCAAAGCTTTTGGCCAGCCAAGCACTTCTAGAGCCAAGAAAAATGCCATTAATAGGCATTCATAGTCAGATCATATTTTTAGAACAACAAAATTTGTCCGCCACAGAATACGAACTTGTTTATTGGGCGCGTATACTTAAGCCTCTAACCTTTTTTGGAATGGCTCTGTTAGCGCTGGCTATAGTTCTTGGTCCACTGCGCAGTTCTAGTATGGGACAGCGTTTGACTATTGGCATATTCGTTGGACTGGGTTTCAAATATCTACAGGATCTTTTTGCACCTACTGCTATTGTATTTGGAGTGCCTGCAATCGTAGCCGTTGCGCTACCAACAATTATTTTTGCCTTAGCCGCACGTTCCTTAATTAAGAGATTCGCCTAATGGGGTGAAGTTTCCCCGTTTTACCCCAGAACCTTCACATAAAATAATCACTTAAAATATTTATGGAGGAAAATCCAAAAATATTTTCACAACGCCAAACAATCTTTATGTTGTTGCTCAGATCACAGGCTGCTCCGCGACCCTAGGACCGCCCTATTAAAGCGCCCGAAGGACCCTCTATATTATTCGGTCACCTAAAAATATAGATCGATCAATCGATCTTAGGCTTACCTAGCGCCCCTGCTAGCTCACCAACTTTTAATTCGCCTTCGCGAGTTTGGCCGCCAATCTCCAAAAATTCGCGCATATTAGTCTGGGCGGACTCCGTTCTTAACAGTCGCGCAAACAAGTAGCCTTCTTCTTGTAGACCCTGAGCCAAGGGCAACTCTGCCGCGGTAACTGAGGCCTTGGCTAACCGCACTGCTTCTAAAGGAAAACTACCAATACGATTAGCCAGCGCTGATACATGCGCTTCAATATCCGCCGCGTCGAATATGCGGTTCAAATAACCCCAGCGCTCGGCAGTTTCCGCATCTAGATCATCGCCACCTAGGACAATTTCCATCGCCCTTCCCCGGCCTACCAATCTGGGCAACCTCTGGGTACCGGTACCACCGGGCAAAATACCAAGAGGCACCTCCATCTGATTTACAATGGTTTTACCTTTAACGCCAAAGCGCATGTCCATGCTGGAAACCAATTCGCTGCCGCCACCGCCAACACGCCCTTCAATCTGCGCAATAGTGACTTTATCCATAGTTCGCAGGCGCTCACACATTAGATGGTAGGCGCTTATTTCACTGGCTCTTTCGGCCTCTCCGTCAATGGGAAACTCCAAGATAGAGGACACGTCAAAGTGCGCCAAAAAGAAATCTGGATCCGCGCTCTTAACTACCACTACCGTCAAATCAGGGTCGTCTTTTAATGCGCCGACTAAATCCCTTAACTCCGCAAAAAGCGCCTGCGTAATAAGGTTGATCGGCGGATTATCTAACGTCACCGTTGCAACCCGGCCAGTTATCGACACTTTTATCAATTCATACTTATCGTAACTCATTCTTTTACCCCTCTCGTTCTGCATAATCTGGACATGCAGAGTCAATTTATTTTAAGCCGCGGGTTCGGTTATACGCTTTTTTTTCGAGCAATATCAGTACTCTTGCAATTTACCCTACGCAAAATTTTCAAGCAAACCGACCACTTTTATAATGTGCCGAACAAAAGACCTACCGGCCCTCGGCCAGCTAATAAACTTCCCAAGAATACTCGTAGCACA
>CAJWNY010000054.1 GCA_913043815.1 uncultured Gammaproteobacteria bacterium | reverse complement strand
AATTCCAGGATTTCAAAGTATTTCCGAAGAGCAGGTTACTGTGCTCAAAGAGACGTTGAAGAACAATAGGCAGCGTGCGCTCGAAGAGCGCAAGGCCAGACGCGAGGCCGAACACAAAGCGCGTAAGGCCAAACGTAAGGTCTAGTGCTGCCCCAATAAGGGAAGCGCTAGACCGCGTAAAGGCAGACTTTCACTTAGATATTGCGTTAGCGATCCAAGACTAAATCTGCCATTTGCTGAAGCTCTACTACGCTGCGCGCTGAAACATTTAGCGAAGTGACTGGGGTTTCGTCCCAAG
Organism: uncultured Gammaproteobacteria bacterium; assembly: GCA_913043815.1. Lineage (GTDB taxonomy): Bacteria > Pseudomonadota > Gammaproteobacteria > Pseudomonadales > Azotimanducaceae > UBA4421. Next base: position 20,069 of record CAJWNY010000054.1, on the reverse strand, counting down.
CCTGCAGCCTGTCTTTAATTTTATCTACGGAGCCAACGAGGGATATTTCGTCAGCCAATGCTGTGGGTACTGCCATGGCAGCTTCATCTTTCTTGCCGGCTAAATAAAGATCTTGAATCTTCTCGGCTTCAGCCTCAAAACCCATACGACCAATTAGCTCTTTATGAAAGTTGCGATCTTTGGCGCCCATGCCGCCAATGTACAGCGCAAGCATATGTTTAATGGGGATTAACCCCTTTTCTTCATCGTCAGTGATGTTAACAACAAGTCCTTGAGTGACTTCAAAATCGGCTTTTGCGTTAGATAATGAGGCGGAATAAACGTCTTGTCTGAAAGGTGAATAGTATAATGGCAACCAACCATCTGCAATTTCGGCAGCTAACGCTACGTTTTTCGGCCCCTCGGCTCCCATCATAATAGGTAAGTCGGCGCGCAGCGGGTGAACAATAGGCTTTAATGGCTTGCCCAAACCCCAAGACCCTTCTCCAGTGAAAGGTAGTGGGTAATGTTCGCCGTCGTTAGATACGGGATTATCACGCGCTAAAACCTGACGAATTATATCTATATATTCACGGGTTCTGGCTAAAGGCTTGGAGAAGGGCGCACCATACCAACCCTCTACAACCTGTGGGCCAGATACACCTAGACCAAGAATCATACGGCCATTGGAAAGGTGATCCATTGTTAGTGCTGCCATCGCCATAGCAGTGGGTGTACGCGCAGAAATCTGGCAAATACCTGTACCCAAACGTATTTTACTTGTTTGTGCGCCAATCCACGCGAGTGGTGTAATGGCATCGCTGCCATATGCTTCAGCGGTCCATACTGAGTCGTAACCCAACGCCTCGGCTTGTTGCGCCATTTGAATATGGTGCGTTGGCGGAGTTGATCCCCAATAACCCAGCATAAGTCCTAATTTCATATCACTCATTGTTATCTCCTCATTTTTTTAGCAGGTTGCTGACTACGCCTCTGAGCGGTTTGCACGTAGTCTTTCAGCTCTTTTTTTTATCGTGATATTCAGACTTTTTTTTCAATTCTATTTTTCAGCACTGAATTTTTCCTAGGTGTTTGCCTCTTGGCTGTCAGCTTCTTTTTGTCGCTCCGCCAAAGTGTCTAGATTGGCTTGGTGGCTTTCACGATCTATTTTATAATGAGATACCACCCAGATCGCAAATAGACAAAGCGAGCAGTAAAGTGGCAAGAAAAAAGTTGCTAGATCATAACGAATTTCCCAAGTTACTTGAGTTACGGAGGTAATACCGTCTAGCCCAACCAGAGAAACGATTGTTCCTGCAGAGATAATGCCGCCCGCTGAAACGGCTTTATAAGCAAAACCTCGAGCGGCGTAGAACAATCCTTCAGAGCGTCGCTGGGTAAGCACTTCGCTGTCTTCAACCACATCAGCCATCATGGAATCTAGCAGCACATTACCGATAACTAAACCAACAACTTCAGCGACTATAAACACTGAATAGCAGGCTAGGCTGAGCCAACTGCCCATCTCGGGCCAATAACCGCTGAGCAATAAAATGTAGGGTATTGGGTAGAGAGCGAGCCGAAAGAGCAGGGCACAAATTGCGGTGCTTGGTTTGCCGTAGCGGGTCGCAAAATATGGTGTCGCCCAATAAGCGATAATTGGGGAGATTAGAACGCAGACGCCGGTTGTGGCTATTTGGTTGCCGGAAAAACCAAAGAAGTAGACGGTGTTGTAAAGATAAAGGGCGGTGCCCAAGCCGCCCGCAATTCCAACAACTAAGCCGTACCCAAAGAGTGAGCCAAAGTTGCGGTTTTTAACGCTTTGAAAAATCTGACCGATTTCTTTAGCGATTTCATTGAGTTTAAACGTATCAGTCGGTCTTTCTAAGCTAGCTGCAATTTTTTGCGTGCCGAAGGCAGACATAATAATTGTTGCAGCAATGATCAGTGCGCCTACGGTTCCGTATATTGCGTAGCCTGTAGCAGAAGCTACGCCGTATGCGCCCACCCAAAAGAAAAAGTTTACGGTGTGTATACCGTTACCACCGTACCAACCAAATCCGTGGCGTAATGCCAGCCAGCGGTTGCGTTGGTCGTAGTCTTGTTCTAAATCAGGCAGTAGGGCAGTAGAAGGTACTTCAAATAAGGTAGTACCCGTGCGTATAAGCAAAGCCATTGTGAGGATGTACCAGAACCCAGTAATCGGGGTGTCGATATCAATTACTGGGTTAAATAGGGCATAGAACGCCAGGGGAAATATGAGCAAGCTCGAGTACATAAATGGGTGTCTACGACCGTACTTAGAATTGGTCTTATCTGACCAATGGCCAAGCAGTAGGTCTGAAACAGAGTCCCAAATCATGGCTAGTGCTAGGGCTATGGCCGCCAAATATCCTGGAATACCCAACACTTGGTTTGCGAAAATAAGTAGTAAGTAGCTAAAGGCGTTATCTTTGATTCCATAGGCCATAGAAGCAGAACCGTAGAACCAAAATACTGGCCGTTGTTCTAACGGTCTTGAATCGTAGTCTTTCAAAGTACTCACCAGCCCTTCTCCCATCAATATTAGATTCCCTCGGTCATAAGTTAGCATTAGTTTGGTAAATTTAGTCAAATATTGCACTCAGCCAGCAACTGCTGGTAAGTAATTTAGCGCCCTATTTGGACTCGGTTGTTGAGCGCTCTTAGGGCCTAGGATATAGTCACGCCACCAGCCTATCCGTAAAAGTAGGGGCGTCACTGCCTAGATATGAGCAAATTAACTTTGCCAGCTTTACATCGATCTCCAGGTACCAGTGGATACAGTACTCAAGAGGTAGCAGATCTTCTCAATATAGATCCAGATCATATACGCCACTATGTGCGCAGAGAACTTCTTACGCCTTTGCGCAATGGTCGCGGACATTTCCGATTTTCCTTTCAAGATGTTGTGTTTTTGCGTACGGCAAAGGCACTGCGTGATGCTTCAGTGGGCGTGCGTCGCAGTTACAGAGCATTAATCAAATTAAAAGCCGAACTAAAGCAATTTAAATCTCTCAGCTCCGTCCGAATTTATGCCGACGGACATGTGGTGGTTGTGCGTGATGACGACAAAGCTTGGGAAGTGGAGAGCGGTCAACTCACCATGGATTTTTCTGTTCAAGCCCTAGCAAAAAATGTTGCTCATTTGGCCCGGGCTAGCGCGGGTGGCGGAAAGCCGCTTGACGAACTAGAATCCGACGATTGGTACAACTTAGGCTTAGATCTTGAAGAGGTAGATCCAAAACAAGCGCCCAATGCTTATCGTGAAGCTGTCCGTTTGGATCCGCTAAATGCAGACGCGCATGTAAATTTGGGCCGGCTTTATCAGTTAGACGGCGATGTGCGCGGGGCGAAACGTCATTATGAATTGGCGCTAGCGATTGCCCCGTCCCATGAGCTTGCTAACTATAATTTGGGTACAGTGTTTGATGAGCTCGACGATCTTGATAAAGCCGTTAATTACTATAAAAAAGCGCCGGATATTCCTGACGCCCATTTCAATTTGTCACGTTTGCATGAGTTAGAAGGTGATGAGTTTAATGCGCGCAAGCATTTGCGCATGTACGAAAGTTTTCTGCAGGATCGAGACTATTAACTAAGTAGTGGTTTGTCTGCCTTGGAAGCCTTGCTCATTTGAGGCACACTCAGGAAAGGGGTCACAACTAAGGCTTTAACATCCAGCATGAAGACCATGGCCCCTGTGCCGGGCTCTTTTAGTCTGACTTTTCTTTTTTGCGTACATACAACACCAGTTCGTGGTGCACTAACTCATAGCCGTGTTCTGCAGCGATTTCGTGTTGCAGCGCTTCAATGCGTTCATTCATAAACTCTGTGACATGGCCATTGTCAACATCAACCATGTGGTCATGGTGTCTTTCAGCTGCTAGCTCGTAAACCGAATGACCATCGTCGAAGTTATGCTTGTCCACAATGCCTGCGGATTCAAATTGTGTAAGAACTCTGTAAACCGTGGCAAGGCCAACCGTTTCATCAGAGCTCAGTAGCTGCTTGTAGACGTCCTCTGCGCTCATATGATGGGGCGTAGAACCTTCTAATACTTCTAAAACCTTAAGCCTTGGTAAGGTAACTTTGAGGCCTGCTTTTTTGAGGTCTAATCCGGGCACTGAATTGTCCTATAAATGTGTGAGGTCACAGTATGAACGTGAACGATACTTGGCCTTGGGCCTCTTTACCACCTGAGTTTGAGCCTTGTTGATGCTGAGAATTTACTGCAAGTAGAGAGAGGCTAGGGTGTGCGTATTTTTCGCTAGGTTGGGCGTATCAGACCTTTTTCCGCAAGGAATTCTTCATTATAAAGGCGAGACTGGTACTTGACTCCATCATCGCAGAGAATTGTGACAATGGTGTGACCGGGGCCTAAGGTTTTTGCTGCTTTAACAGCAGCACCTAAATTAATACCCGAGCTAGAACCAAAAAACCAACCGTCTTCGCGCAGTAATCTATAAACCATATCCACCATTTCTTGATCGGTTACTTGAATTGCGCTGTCTATAACCGCCTGTTTTAGGTTTTCTGTGATTCTAGAATTACCAATGCCCTCAGTAATTGAAGGCCCGGGAGTCATCTTAGCTTCCCCGTTGCTGACCCAGTTATAAAGAGCGCTGCCCATGGGGTCTGCTAAAACAATCTGAATATTTGGATTTTGCTCTTTCAGGTAGACAGAAGTGCCAGCTAGAGTGCCGCCGGTGCCGACGGCGCAAGTGAATACATCCACTTTACCCTCTGTCTGAGTCCAAATTTCAGGTCCAGTAGATTCATAGTGGGATAAAGTGTTGGCGGTGTTGTCAAACTGATTGGCCCAAATAGCGTTGTCCAGTCTGGCTGCATATCTGCCTGCCTGCTTTTGAAAGTTGTCTTCGTTAGCGTACGGCACTGTTGGCACAACGCGGACCTCAGCGCCTAGGGTGCGCAACAGATTGACCTTTTCTGTGGACTGGTTGTCGGGCATATAAATAATAGTCTTGTAGCCCCGACTGTTACAAACGTGGGCAAGTCCTATACCGGTGTTGCCGGCTGTGCCTTCAACCACGGTGCCGCCTTTCTTCAGCGCGCCGCTAGCTTCTGCTGCGTCTATCATCCACAACGCAGCTCTATCTTTTACTGAGCCGCCTGGATTCATAAATTCTGCTTTGCCCAATATTTCGCAACCGGTTTCTTCGGACAAGATATCTATTCTAATGAGCGGGGTGTTTCCAATAGCGCCAGTAAGTCCGTTCAGGATGGGCATAAAATTTCCAAAAATTTAAAAATACGGCAAGTCACTCTAAGGGCATCTATGCATCTGAGCAAATAGCCCTTTGTTGCTGCTATTTTAGCAGACCTTTGTTTTGACGTTTTGGGTCTTTATTTTGTTTTTATTTTGCCTAGGGTTGTCAAATTGAATATTGCCGTAATTCACTCTTTAATGGGGTGCAGTAGCAAAGCGGAATTGAATTGGGGTTGCCACCTCTTTCAACGCGGCACTAAGAATAAATCAAAGTCTTGTGGCTGGGTCTCAATCCGCCTTATCACAGGCTCGTTAATAGGAAAATTAAATGAACGAAGCGCAGATAAATAGCCTCGAAGCTAATGGCCTGTCCTTAGATAAAGTTGAGCAGCTACTAACAAGGGCAGCGAAAGAGGTGGACGACGGTCTGCTGCCGGCTGCGCAAATTGCACTAGCGAAAGACAATAAAGTTATCTTGTCCGCATCCTTTGGTGATGCTCAAGATAATTCTTTAACGTGTATATTTTCTGCCACCAAAGCAATTACTTCTTCTGCCGCTTGGCTGCTGATGCAAGAAGGCAAGCTGAATGAAGAAGAGTTAGTGGCAGACATAATTCCTGAATTTGCTACCAACGGAAAGGACCATGTGACGGTGGGCCAACTATTTGCGCATACCGCTGGTTTTCCATCTGCACCGTTTGCGCCCTTAGACTGGGACGATAAGGAGGCGCGCATATCTCGTTTTTCGAGATGGCGTTTAAACTGGCCTGCGGGTTCCAAATTTGAATATCACGCCTCTTCCTCTATGTGGGTCATTGCAGAGATCGTTGAGCGGCGGAGCGGTATGGGTTATCGAGAGTTTGTCCGCACTAGAGTAATCAACGCGCTAGGATTAGAAGACATTTATGTGGGTCTGCCTGAAGCAGAAAATGCTCGAGCGTTACCCTGTTCGTATGTCGGTGACGCGCTGACTTCCGACGATTACGTTAAGATGGGTATGCCAGTCCCCCCTGAAACAGAGGTCACGGAGGCCGTTATCCTAGCCTTTAACCGACCAGAGATTCGTGCAGTTGGCGTACCCGGCGGTGGTGGCTTTGCGACGGCTTCTGCACTTGCGTTATTTTATCAGGCGCTGCTGCATGGTGGAAACGACAAAGCAACCTTGTGGTCGCAATCCACGTTAACAGATGCGCGTCGTATCCGTTCTGGAGACTTCACCGATGTACTGTTTAAGAAGTCAGCAAATAGAGCATTAGGATTGATTGTAAGTGGCGATGATAGTCGCCGCTTTAGAGGCTTTGGTCGCTCAAATTCATCCTCGGCTTTCGGCCACAATGGTGCAGGTGGACAGTTAGCATGGGCTGACCCCAAAACTGGCTTATCCTTGGCTTATGTAACACCTGGGCATGACCGTAACGGCATCCGCCAAGGCAGTCGTGGGGTAGCGATAGGCACTTTGGCTGCGCAGTGCTTGGCGGATTGAATAGGTGGGACTTCGCTTTTGGGTTTGTGGCTAAGTCTTTTTAGACGCCCTTTGGCGTTTTTCGATCGGAGAAAGAAATGACTAATTTAAGGCACGTATGGCTGGTTTTAGTATTATCCCTTGTCAGCAGTTGGGTTGTTGCACAGTCAGGTTCTCCCGCACACTCATCCGCTCAAACGCAAAGGGTGATTGAGTTAGTTGAGGGCCAGCACGACCGGTCAATAGCCATTGCAGATGAGCTTTGGCTCTTGGCGGAGTTGGGTTATTTAGAGACCCACAGCAGTCAGTCTTTGCAGGATTATCTGGGTGAAAATAAATTTGAGGTAGTAAGCCAAGTTGCAGATATTCCTACCGCTTTTGTAGCAACCTATGGCAGTGGCGGTCCAACTATTGCAATTTTGGCTGAATTTGACGCGCTGCCTGGTTTGAATCAAGGCGCTGCGCCAACCCGGCAGATTACCAAACTAGACGCTGCTGGTCATGCTTGTGGGCATCACTTGTTTGGTGCTGGATCGACTGCTGCTGCTGTTGCCTTGGCCAAGTGGTTAGACGAGAGCGGTGGGTTGGGAACCATAAAGCTAGTTGGGACACCGGCGGAGGAGGGCGGATCTGGAAAAGTCTACTTAGCCAGAGCCGGTGTGTTCGATGATGTAGACGTCGTGTTGCACTGGCATCCAGGGGACAGTAATTCAGCTTCGCCCTCTAGCACTACAGCCAACAAATCTGGGCGTTTCACCTTTCATGGGCAGGCGGCCCATGCGGCATCCTCACCAGATAGAGGGCGTTCAGCATTAGATGGGGTTGAAGCCATGAACTATATGGTTAATTTGATGCGTGAACACGTGCCGCAAACCAGCCGCATTCATTACGTAATTACCGACGGCGGCGACGCGCCAAATATTGTCCCAGAGCGCGCTCAAGTTTATTACTACGTGAGGCATCCAGAGAAAGAGCAGGCGGTGAAGTTGTTTGAGCGCGTATCAAATGCAGCCAGAGCCGCTGCTTTGGGCACAGACACGCAGGTAGATATTGAGGTGATGCATGGCAACTATGCGGTGCTACCTAATTATACGTTGTCGCGAGTGGTTTACGACAACTTAGTTAAGCTAGGCGGCGTTACCTATAGCCCCGAAGAGCAAGAATTTGCAGAAGAAATCCGCCAGTCATTGCCCGGGGCGAGAAAGGCGTTGGGTTCACAAACACAAATACAGCCTTATAAATTTCAGCAAGGTATGGGTTCAACGGATGTCGGTGATGTGAGTTGGCTTGTGCCCACGGTGGGCTTCAGAACAGCAACATGGGTGCCAGGTACGCCGGCCCACAGTTGGCAGGCGGTAGCGGCGGGTGGCACCAGTATTGGGCACAAAGGCATGCACTTGGCCACTAAACTGCTGGCTAAAACTGCGGTAGATTTGTTGCAAAACCCTTCTACGATTGACGCGGCGGCAGAAGAACTCAGGCGGGCTCAGGGCGAAGATTTTAAATACTCTGCACTGCTTGGCGATCGACAGCCGCCGCTAGATTACCGGCGCTAACATGCGTATCGGTCTACTCCATCCTGGAGCAATGGGTGCGTCTATCGGTGTGAGTTTGTTGGCTAGTGGTCACGAGGTGGGCTGGGTCTCTGAGGGCCGTAGTCATGACAGCTGCAATAGAGCTAAACAGTTCAAGGCATTTATTGCCTTAGACGATATGAGCGTATGGGCCGATGGTATAATGAGTATATGTCCTCCAGACGCAGCTATTGCTCAAGCTCAGGCCGTTTACTCAACTGCGTTTGATGGTTTTTACGTTGATGCTAATGCCATCGCGCCGAATAGCGCTAAAAAAATTGCACAAATGTTTGGTGCTGGCGCTTACGTTGATGGTGGAATAATTGGTCCACCTGCACTTGGTGCGGGTACTACGCGGCTGTATTTGTCCGGGCAACACGCAGCTAGGGTGGCCGACTGGTTTACTCAGGGTTTTCTTCAGGCCATTGCTCTCCCTGCATCAGGACACGCTAATGCAATTGTTGCAGCGTCTTCATTAAAAATGGCCTACGCGGCGCACTCAAAAGGTTCTAGTGCGTTACTGCTGGCAGTGAACGCTCTGGCGGCGAGCAATGGTGTAAGTGAAGCGCTCAAGGCCGAGTGGGATATTTCGCAATCTGGTTTGAATCAACGCAGCGTCGTAACAGCTAAAGTTACCTCGCCCAAGGCATGGCGCTTTGCCGGTGAAATGTTGGAAATAAGCGAGACATTTAAAACTCAAGGGCTCTCTGGAGCTTTCCACCAAGGAGCCGCAGATATTTTTTCCAGCATGGCGGAGCTAAAGGATCAGCCCGGCGCTGATCTAGATCAGGTGATAAGCAAGATACTCGGCTCAAGGGATTCGCCAGATTCAGAACGATAAAAACTCTAATCCTAAAGCGTATGCTTTAGGATTGGTTGCTCTTTTCTTAGTCGTCTTTTCTTTGGACTTATTTAAACGCTTTTCTGAATTCTAGTACCAACTTTAAGTCAGCTGACCGCTGCCATCGTGAAGGGTCCTATACACATGGGCATTGTCATTAAAAGCTCTAACCTTAATCTCGTCGCCGTTAATAACGATGCGTGAGATCGAGCCATTATCTGCGCCATTAAAGGCGAAGGGTTGCGCGCCACTGGCCTTGGCAATGATATGCCCAATAACCCCGCCGTGAACCACAGCAACTACTGTTTGGTTTGGGTGCGCTTTGTGAATCCGCGCTAAACCTGCCATTACTCGCGTATTTAATGTTTCCCAGTTCTCCGCACCTGGGATTAAATCCCATCGTTGTTGTTCCTGCATTTGTGTAAATATAGGGTCGCTTGCCGCTGCGCGTATTCGCATTACACCGCCCTCCCAATCACCGAGAAACACTTCTCTGAGATCTGCCTCAACTATAGCGGTTAGGCCCAGGTGGCGACACAATGGTGCGGCAGTTTGACGCGTTCTTTGTAGGCTTGTGATATATATCGCGTCAATGTTCTCACCTTTCAATCGCTCGCCCACCATTTCAGCCTGTTGCTCTCCGTTCGTGTGTAGCTCTGGATCGCCGTGACCATCTACAAGTGGGAACGGATTTTCTTCTGATGCGGCCCTAGATTCGCCGTGGCGAACCAAAGTGATTTGCGTGGCACCTTCCGGCGCCTGATAACTGTGTTGTCGATACTGTGCCATAAATGGTTCTCTTTAAGGGCGGTAGCCAAAGTTAGGTGGATCTGTACGTAATGCGCTCTGGGCAAGTTTTGCCCATTGGCACAGGTAAGCTCGGGTCTTGCGTGGATCGATTATTTCTTCAATCTCAAAAAATTCAGCAGAGCGGTAGGGCGAGCGCAAATTATTTAAACGCTCTTTGATTTTCGCAAGGTGTGCATCGGGGTTTTCCGCTGCCGCAATTTCAGCTTTGTAAGCCACCTCTATGCCGCCTTCGATAGGCAACGAACCCCAGTCGCCGGATGGCCAAGCTGCGCGAAAATGATGGCTGCCGGGTTTGTGGTTACCTGCCCCGGCAACGCCAAAGGCTTTGCGGATAACCACGCAACAAAACGGCGTTGTAAGTTGACCAAGGGCTGCCAATGCAGCAGAGCCATAGCGAATGGTGGCCTCTTCTTCAGATTGTTTACCAATAAGAAACCCTGGACAGTCTTCCAAATGGATCACCGGTAGGTGAAAGGTGGAAGCCAAATCTAGTAAGCGGATCAATTTGCGCGACGAATCAGCTGTCCAAGCGCCTCCGTAAACCCTAGGGTTTTCGGCGAACACAGCCACTGGAATACCATTAAAGCGCGCCAATCCTGTGATCAGCGAACGCCCCCACTTGCGTCCGATCTCAAAAAACGAGCCTTCGTCACATACGGAATCCAGCAGTTGGTGCATTTTGTAAACTTGTCTTGGCTCTTTAGGCACAAGGCTGAGTAAACTCTCATCCTCACGCTTTGGGTCATCTGTGCATTCAATGACTGGGGGTAACTCGTCCGCGTTGCTGGGTAAGTAGGACAAGAATTGTCGCGCCATTGCAAAGGCTTCTTCTTCCGTCTCAGCAACATCGTCAATAGCGCCATTGCGCGTGTGGATCTTATAAGACCCTAATTCTTCTTTGCTCACGTTACCCAGGCTTGCCCAGTCTACTAAAGCCGGACCGGCGATCATCATTTGGGCGCTATCCTTAACAATCACAGAGTAGTGTGATGTAGCTACCCGGGCTGCGCCCATGCCTGCAACTGATCCTAGGGCAAGTGATACAGAGGGTGCTATGGAAAGGTGCGAGACTACAGTTTCCCAGCCGCGCAGCTCTGGAATGTAAGTGCGTCCAGCGGTTTCAATAGTTTTAACTGAGCCACCGCCGCCCATGCCGTCTATCAAGCGGATGTGCGGTAAGCGCAGTTCTGCTGCCAGGCCCTCTGCTCTGGTACGTTTGCCGGCAATGGACGCATCAGCTGAGCCGCCTCTAACAGTGAAGTCATCGCCAGATAAAATGATCGGGCGATCATCAATGTCCGCAGTGCCAAAAACAAAGTTAGAGGGCGTAAATGCGATTAAATTACCGTCTTCGTCGTACTCGCCAACACCTGCGAGGGTACCTATTTCGTGAAAAGTTTCGCTATCAGCAATTTTGCCGATGCGCTCGCGGATGGTGAGTTTGTTAAACTCGTGTTGTCTGGCTACTTTTTCTTCGCCGCCCATCTTGAAGGCCAATTCTGCCCTACTGTGCATTTCCTCAATTTCTTTGTCCCAACTCACATATCTCTCCTCTTAGTGTCCCCAGGTGAATTTTTAGGCACGTGTGCCCTTGAAGTCGGCGTTGCCGAAAGTGCCCAGCTTTACAGAACCCGTAATCTCATTTCCAGCGACGGCGGCTGAAAATTCCAGGGTCATAGGCATAGGTGAAGTTATGCTTGTGGTCCAAGACAAGTTGTCGCCATCGGCCTTGCCGTCAGCAATCGCCATCTCGCCCTGCGGGCTCTGCATAGAGCCACTCAGCTCGTTGTCGTTGATGGTTAGGACCAGCGTACCGGTTTGCACGCCCATAGGGGTATTGATTGTGGTTGTCCAAGTGCCGCCTGCGCTCATTGTTGTTCTCCAATAGTTAAGCCTTGAGTATGTCACACCCTTTAAATGGCCAAAACTATGTAGGGAATTTTCTAATACAGCTGGGAGCGCTCATTCGCTACGAACCCAAAGCTATATTAATACGACTCTAAGGCTTTAGCAGGAGGATCCTAAGCTGGACTATTGCGCAAACCTTAACCCAATAAAACTCAATACTTTTCTCAATTGCCAGCTCCAAGGCATATTTGGCAATCGGGTGTTCAAATATCTCTGCACTGGCTAATAGTGCGAAAGCACCAGCAATCGTTAATAGCAGTATTTGTGATGGGCATACGTGCTGCATATTGATCTGCTGTTACCCTATATACTTGTCGACTGCCCAAAAATTTGCTGTAAAAGACTTTGTTAACTATAGACTTTGACTCCATGCCCAAGCTTATCTGTAAGTATTCCAAGCGAAATGCCTTGCATGAGGGATATATGCTTTGAGCGGTATAGGCACTCTTAATGAAGGGCATCTTCATGCCTCACTGAAACAGATATACGCCGGTGATCAAGGCAGGCTAGAAGTATCCTTCGGAAAATTTGTTGCAGACGTTGTGCGTGACGGTGTGATATTTGAGATTCAAACCTCCAGTTTCAGCGGGCTAGGGCGCAAAATGTTGGCTCTTGCCGAGCAGCAACCTTTAGTCTTAGTGCATCCAATAGCGCGCAGCAAAACTCTGCTTAAGCTGAACAAAGATGATAGCGGGGAATTCACCCGCCGCCGTTCGCCCAAGCGCGGAGCATTGGCGCACATTGTCAGCGAGTTAGTCTATATCCCTACACTACTCCAGCACCCAAACTTTTCGGTAGAAGCGGTGTTAATTGAAGAGGAGGAGGTGCGTAGATTCGACCCAAAGGCGCGACGAGGACGAGGAGGATGGCGGGGTCAAGGCCGGCAGTTGGTTAAGGTATTAGACCAAGCGCGTATTTCTAGCCCGTATAGTTTGCTAGATTTTCTGCTGGAAGACTTGCCCGATCCGTTTACCACCAAAGATCTCGGCTTAGCACTGGATCAACCTCAAGAGATCGCTCAGCAAATGGCCTACTGTTTAAGGCACATGGAGGTAGTCGAGGTGTGTGGTAAAACTGGTAATTTGCTGAATTATGAGTTCCTTGAAAAGTAACTCCCAGAACCAGGCATCGCCGCGCAGATTGTTTCGCATCTTTTGGCGCTGATAAACGATATAAAGTATGGGAGTGCGATGCACCCTAGAATTTACTAGAGCGTTTAGTGATCAGGTAAAAGTAGTTCTTATTTTGCCGTAAACAGTTGCGATTGATTTTTCTATAGGCAAAAAAAACCCTCACATGGATATCCAAGCGAGGGAGTTTTTGCTCTGTCAGACCCTAGGCAAGATAAAAATTCTTGCCTAGGGAACTAGTCAAATATCTTAGTCAAAAGAGTATCGAGCTTTGACGTAGTACTGTCCGCCGCTCATACCAAAAGGACCAGACTCTGAGTACAGTTGACCACTGCCACGCTGACCAGGATTCTCATTATTGTAAGTATCAAACAGGTTGCTGACGCCGCCAATAAGCTCTAGTCCACTGTCGAAGGTATAAGCTCCCTCAACGTCAACTAGTAGTTCATCATTAACGTGGAAGTTGTTGCCGGTGTCTTGCCAGCTGCCATAGTAATTTACGCGGACTAAGCCACGCATCTTACCTTGGGTATGACTCCAAGACATGTTGCCTTTAACTCTCGGTAACAACTCTTCGAGTGACTGCTGTCGACCAGCGCTGATTGGGTTAGTAACACCTCTGCTAGTTACTTTAGTTTTGTTGAAGTTCATCGCTAAAACTAGGTTCGAATAACCTTCCCAAAAATCGAAGCCCATTCGTCCAACAACATCAACGCCTCGTGTGCGCGTGTCGAAACTGTTTGCAAAAAAGCGGAACTGAGCTAAGTCGTCCAGTCCAAGGAACTGCGTACGATCTAGAGTGCCGTTCGCATTTAGGCCGGTAAGAGCTTCAGATACGGTTGCAAATGTAGTGCCTCCGCCTGCAAAATTTAAGGCATCTAGGAAGTCAATATTTGCACCAAGTGCAACACGATCTTCCACTTCAATCTCGTAGAAGTCTACAGTCCACTCAGAATCTGCTACGTCGAACGCAACACCGATAGAGAGGTTTTGAGCGTCTTCAGGTCCGAGGGTAGGGGTTCCGTTACCCTGGTTACCTATGAATGCAGAAGCAAGTTTGCCTGCTGCAGAATTCAAAGGCAATGTGCCTTGGTCAACAAGAACGCCAAGAACGTTTTGAGTTGTTACGTTCGTGATGTTCGCTTGGCCAGCGGTGGGAGCGTGGAAGCCAGTAGATAGTGCCGCACGAATTTTGAAGCTGTCAGTAACGCGATAGATACCCGCAATTTTGTAGTCTGTAGTGTCACCGAATTCGTCGTAGTCTTCGTAGCGAAGAGCGGTTTGAACAGTTAATGCTTCGTTAACATCAGCTTCTATTTCACCATAGACCGCATAGCTGTCTTGCGTATTTGTTTGGCTATTAGGGAATCCGCCAAAGCCGTTAGAGCTTGACGAGAAGCCTTGGCTTGCCAATGGTCCAAGAGCATAAGACGCCGCATCACCAGCATAAAGACTGAATTCTTCTTCGCGATATTCAGCTCCGAAGGCCACGCTCACCTCAGATGCGAGACCTAAATCTGTCATAACAGGTAAGACAAAGTCAGCGTTGTAGACAGTTTCTTCTTGCTTCTGGCCACCAGGGACAAAGTCACGTGGCGTATTTGGTCCTAAAGAAGCGTTCACTGTATTACGGATGAAGAAGTTGGTTTCATTACTCCCGTTGTAAACACTTAGATCGTAGCTCATCCCGCTGTTTAGTTCGCCGCGTACGCCTAGGGCTATGCTCGCGTCTTCATTTGTTCCGCCAAAGCGTGGAACGAAGCCACCAGGTATAGTCTCTACAAATGAGAAACAGTTCGCATCAGCAACTACTTGAGCCAGAATCGTTGCATCTGGTATCAGGTTGTCGGTTCCGGTTAATGGAATGCCTGCAGGGCATGAAGTGCCTGCGCTAAGGCCGTCTAGATCGCCTACTCTGACAGATGAGACTGCTGTTGTTGATGATCCTAGTGCTGCAGCACCAGTTAATGGCTCTACCATGGGACCTTTGTAAACGCCGCCGCGGTTTGTTGGGTTGCGGTAAAAGAACCCGCCGGTGACGTCGCGCTCTGCCATGTTGCCAAATGCATAGATTTCAATATTATCATTGACTTCAAAACCAGCGTTGACGAAGACTTTTAGATCATCTTCGACGTCAGGGTTGCCCCAGTACTGAGCAACATCACCGGTGTAGGAGTTGATTGTTTGGTAGTCAGCCGCCGCGGTGTTACCAGCTGCAATCAGAGCCAATGAATCGCTGCGAGGGACGCTACGAACAGTACCATCAGTTTCGCCATATTCAGCTGTAATATTGACAAATCCATTCTCTGTAAGAGGTAAGCCAATGTTGCCAGCCAATCGATAATTGTCTCCATCTCCGTCGAAAGTGGATCCAGAGGTAACCTCAAGGAAGCCACCTTCAGCATCATCACGAAGAACGAAGTTAATCACCCCAGCGATAGCGTCCGAGCCATATTGTGAGGATGCTCCATCACGCAATACTTCAACTCGTTGTAGGGCCAGAGCTGGAATGGCCGCTATGTCAACGCCTTGTGCGCCATCTGCAATGCCGCCACCCAAAAAGCTGATGACAGAGCCACGGTGACGACGTTTGCCGTTCACAAGGACAAGCGTGTTGTCGGGTGACAATCCGCGTAGGTTAGCGGGTCGGGAGACAGTTGCCGCGTCGCTGATAGGCTGCGCGTTAACGTTATACGATGGAACAGCTGCTCTAAGAAGATCTTGAACGTCTGAAGCTGCATTTCGCGTGAAGTCTTCGCCGGAAATTACGTCAACCGGCGCTGTTGTATCTGAAGAAGATCGTGCCGCACGGCGTGAACCGATTACCATGACTTCTTCTATGACTTCTTCTACTATTTCATTTGCGTCGACTTCCTCAGCATAGGCTGTGGTGGTCACAGAAGTAGCAAACGCGGTTGCTACCGCGGCTATGATGTAAGCTATAAACCGCCTACTTGGGTCGTTATTCATTTGATGTATTCCTACAATTTGATTTTTAGAGAATTATTGGTCTGGCAAGGATGTGCCGGTTTCACCTGCGGCGAATTTAATCAGGGGGACCTTTGATTTGCAATAACTTATTTTCACTTTTTCGTTCCTTTTTCGTTCCTTTTCTATCCTTTTTTGCTGCTGATTTAACGAGGTATTCAGTATTGAGGTGAATTTTGTAAAATTTCCTCCTGGGAAAGAACTGGAGAATCCTGGTTGGCTTTTTATCAGTTCGATTGAAAAAAAGTTCTGTTTGTCACCCGGCATTCAAACACGGAATTCTAAAAACTGTTTGAAAGGAGGTGGGCTTTTTTTACTCGTCAGCTACGCAGTAGCTATCGTTGGCCATACTGCTAATTGAGACAAATTTTCCCAATTGGGTGGGGCTTGAAGATAGAGTCGAGGCTTTAGATAGGCTAGCTTTACGATATATTGTCCTACTAGCGTGTTACTTATCCCGTGGACTGCAATAAGTAATTGGCTAAGACTGCTTGCTCTTTTTCACCTAACACTAATCCCAGTTTGGTTCTGCGATATAATAGGTCGTCTGGATTGTGTACCCATTCGTTTTGCACTAGGTAATCCACTTCTGCTGCATAGAGTTCTCCGCCAAAGTGCTGGCCTAATGAGTCCAAGCTATTTTTGTGTCCCAGCATTTTAAAGCTGTCGGTGCCGTAGAGTCGCGCAAGTCTGCGCGCCAGCGGTCCGCTGATGAACGCATAGTCTCGATTAATTTTGCTGACTAAATCCTCATAACCGTCGACTGGGAAATAGCCGCCGGGCAAGCGGGTCCCAGATGTCCAAGGTTGGTTTGGCAGGCCAAGGTAGCCGCACACTCTTCCCACCACGTCTTCTGCCAATTTGCGGTAGGTGGTGATTTTCCCGCCAAATACATTAATCAGTGGTCCACCGAGTTCGTTGTTTTCTCTTACCACATAATCTCGGGTGGCTTCTTGGGCTTGGCTTGCGCCGTCGTTATAAAGGGGGCGCACTCCGGAGAACGTCCAAACCACATCTTTTTGGGTTATGGCATCGTTCAAATATTCACTTGCAGATTCACACAAATAATCTATTTCGCCTTGGGTAATTTTTGGTGGAGTGTTTAGGTCGTTGTTCTCTGTATCTGTTGTGCCGACCAACAAAAAGTCGTTCTCATAGGGGATTATGAAAATGACTCGGTCATCGGCGGCCTGAAATATATAAGATCGGTCGTAAGGAAGAGTGCGGCGGATGACTATGTGGCTGCCCCCTACGAGGCGCACGTTGTTGGCGTGGTTCAAACCGAATACGCCTTTAAGTATCTCGTCAGCCCAGGGTCCACTGCTGTTAACTACAACATTGGCGGTAACTTGGTAGTTCTCGCCAGTTACCCTGTCATTGAGCGTCAGCAACCATTTGTCTTTTTGATAGACGGCAGTTTGAATGGCGGTACGCGGCAAAATTTGTGCTCCGTTTTCTTCCGCCTGCTGCAAATTCAGAATGACCATGCGCGAGTCTTCTATCCAGCAGTCTGAATATTCAAAGCCTTTTTTGAACTCGCTCTTTAAAATTTGCCCAGCTGGATCTGTGGCCAAATCCAGGGTCGTAGTTGCAGGTAATAGTTTACGCCCCCCCAAATGATCGTAAAGAAAAAGACCAAGGCGCAGTAACCATGCGGGACGTAAACCGCTGTGGTGGGGCAGTACAAAACGCATCGGCCAAATAATGTGGGGCGCCATTTGTAAGAGTTCTTCGCGCTCTATCAATGCTTCTCGTACTAATCTGAATTCGTAATACTCTAGGTAGCGCAGTCCACCGTGAACAAGCTTGGTCGATGCCGAAGAGGTGCCGCCGCCGAAATCGCCCGAGTCACATAAGCAGACTGACTGATTTCTGCCTGCTGCATCTCGGGCTATGCCCGCGCCATTGATGCCGCCCCCGATAATAAAAGTGTCATAGTGAGCTGGGCTTCGGTCAGCGCCAGCTTGGTTAGACTGTTCCATCTAGAGTGCATCCCCTTGGGTTATGCAAAAGTTTCGAAATTTGTGCCGCTTTGCTCTGATCCGTTGATCTGTTACTGATGCTCAGGCCACGGACTAAGTCGTTCTGCGGCTAGGTACTTTTGCTTCCTAGTCTTAGATCGAAATTTTTAGATCAATATTCGTAAAACAGAAGTTTCAAATCGATGCTTTTAAATAGATATCGTCAGAGCAATATGCGGGATATCTTGGGCGCTAGGTTAGTCGTTTGACGAGGATTTACGCTGCGCGCTGTAGATCCCCAATGTTACGACTAACACGGCTATCAGGTCGAGCCAGTTTCGCAATTCTTGGTAAAATAATGCACCTACCACCATTGCGCTGACGCCTTCCAACATAATCACCACAGCCGCTACATGAGTGCTGAGTTTGCTTAATCCGTTCGCAATGAGACCTTGAGCGAACACATGTGCCACCAGGCCTAGGAGAATGAGTGGAATCCAGCCCTCTATGCTTGCCGGTATAAATTTGTTGCCTAGGACTTGACCCATTGTCAGAGCAACGGGCAGGAGAAAAACTGCCGATCCCACAGACGAATAAAACATGGTTGTAAGGGTACTTTGCTCGGACCGGCACTTAGTGATGGCAAATAAATAACCGGTAAAGAAAAATCCGGTTACGAGGCCATAAAAGTCGCCCAGCCAATGTGTCGACGAGAAGGACAAATGTTCTCGGGCTAAGAGCAGTGCGCCGGCAATGGCTAGCACTAACCCCAGCAAAAAGTGTCGGTGGAGCTTAACGCCTAAGAAACAAATGCCGATCAGTGGTACCCATATGCTGGACATAGTGGCTAAGAAAGTTGCGTTGCCAAGGCTAGTGTTGACTAGGGCTAGGTGCCAAAAACTCAGGTCGCCGGCAAAAAAGAAACCCGCCCAAACAAGAGGGCCAATGTTGCAATGTGGTACGTGAAATTGGGCTTTGTCGCGCTTATAAAAAATGACCAACGCCAATATTGGCACGGCAATAGCGACTCGCCAAAACGCAGCTGCAATGGGTCCAACATCAATCTCTCTCAGAATGGCCGATGACACTCCAAGGGTCAGCGCGCCGAGAACAACTAGTGTTAGAGGATTACTCAGACTATTCAGACGTCCGGATAGTTTGGCTAGTTGTTGCAAGCAAGTGTCCTTGGGGAAACATTAAGATTTTGCGCTATCGGACATGCTAACGACGCGGATTAGAAGAACATAGTGCTGGTTTTTTTGAGTGAAGAGATAGGCCGGACTCCACTGTTGCCGGTCCAAGCCTCTCTCATCCAAGAGTTATCAGGCGTTCTGGGTTTTACTAGGCATCCTTAAAGGCTGCTAAAACGCCCAAAGCACTAGGTCAGCAGGCCCTGAAGCACTGCCGCTTCATGGCGTACATGCTCCGGTGCGCCTAACCACTGACGGTTTGCGCCAATGCGCTTAAACCAATAGTGCAAGCCAACGAGGTCAGTGAAGCCCATGCCGCCGTGTACCTCGGTTGAGGTTTTGGCAATGGCTTTACCCACTTCAGATAAATGCGCCTTGGTATGGCATGCGGTAGCTCTTGCTTCATCTGGCAAATCTGCCAGTGCGTGTGCTGCAAACCAAACCATTGAGCGACAGGGCTCTAAAGATGCAGCCATTTCTGCGCACATGTGTTTCACCGCTTGGAAGCTGGCAATTGGACGATTGAACTGCTCGCGCTGTTTTGCATAATCTACTGCTTGGTCAAGCATGTCTTGGGCGGCCCCAAGGGTGTCTGATGCCAGTATGACTCGACCGATATCTAAGGTGGCCTCAAACACGCTGACATCCGTGCTAACACACGTGGCGACTACGTCTTTGTAGTTCAACTCTACCGTTTGGCGCGTTTTGTCCACCGTGGTTAAAATCGTACGGGAAAGTCCAGTGTCGCTGGCTGATACAAGATAAAGGTGTTTGTTTTGGTCTGCTACTAAATAGCTGTCTGCTAATGCATCAAAGGCGAACAGTGAGGTGCCATTCATTAGTCCGTTGTTTACTTGGATGCCTGCATTATTGCGGCGCTTAATGGCTTCTCCAAAAGCTATGCCTATGCGGTGAGTGCCTGCCGCCAACTCGCTCATCAGTTCGTCATGATCGCCGCCGCTTTTGATAAGTGCAGTA
>CAJWNY010000053.1 GCA_913043815.1 uncultured Gammaproteobacteria bacterium | reverse complement strand
ACCCCTGAACGCAAAACATCCCTGCAATTTCAATTAAACTTGACCCTGTGGGGAAAAACGTAGGTTAATCAAGCCACATTTGGTGCGCCTTCGGAGAATCCTTTAAAGCCTCGGAAAAACGCCGAGCAACCTAGAACAAAACCTTTAGACAGTAGGAGTGCAACATGGATATTACAAATACAGCCCTTGCAAACAAAGTCGCTTTGGTCACCGGTGCATCAGGTGATATCGGCGGCACTATTGCTCGAAGTCTAGCAGCGCATGGCGCTGATGTAATCCTCACCTATGTGGGCGCAGCGGCAACCGCTGCCCAAGTTGCGATGGATATTGAGCAAGCAGGCGGCACTGCTTGGCCCGTACAGCTAGACCAACGCGACCCAGGAGCAATTGAAGTCCTGATGAATCAAGTTGCCACAAAGTATGGACGTCTTGACATTTTGGTTAATAATGCCGCTTGGAACATAGGCATCCCCTTTCCAAACCTGGATGATTTGACCGCAGATATTTGGGACCGCGTATTAGAAACCAATTTGCGAGCCCCTTTCCTTTTGGCTCGCGCAGGGGCCAAGCTACTTAAAGCTCACCCGGGGAGCCACATCGTAAATATTTCCTCAGCGGGCGGTATTAGTCCAGGCAGTAGTAGCATTGCCTACTCCTCTAGCAAGGCTGGCCTCAACCATTTAACGCGCTGCCTTGCCGTGGCCATGTCACCTAATGTCGCTGTAAATTGCATTGCGCCTGGACTGGTTGAAAACACACGCATGGCCAAACGCCTACCAGACAATGTTGCGCAAGGTGCGAGAAATCAGGCCGTACTTGGCCGAGTTGGCCAAGCCGATGACATTGCTAATCAAGTTCTGACCTTTGTTACCTCGTCTTCTATGACTGGGCAAACTATAGTTATAGATGGTGGCATGCCAGGCGCCATGCGCTGAGAGAGCCTCAATCACTGCGGCCTAAGCACCGCCAAAAATTAATCGACCGTTTATCTGCTCACTCTCTGCACATGATCTGCAAAAGTCGTACTAACGCCGACACAGCCAAGTAATTTTGTTTTATTCGAATTTGGATTTTTAATGACTACGCAAAACACCCCCGCCAAACATTTGTTGAATTACTTACACGTAGAGGCAACAGATCTACCCGACACTTTTACCGGCGATGCTGAGTTATACGGCATGATGGGCGTATATGGCGGCCACCTTTTAGGTCAGGGGTTATGTGCGGCATTGCGCACAGTGGACGAACCTAAAGTAGCCCACTCATTCCATGCGTACTTTTTACACCGCTGTAATCCAGACATTAAACTTATTTATCAAGTGCAACGACTGCGCTCGAGCAAGTGGGGCGACACCCGTTCAATAAGTGCAAGCCAAGAGGGCCAGCATGTATTCCACATGATTGCCTCATTCAAAGTGAAGGAAGCCGGAGATGAGCACCAAAAAACGATGCCAAAGGTAGACTCCCCCGAATCGTTAATTGCTCAAAGACAGAGTCGCGGCGAAGATACCTTCCCATTTCCACCAATAAAAGACGGTCGCACCCAAATAGAATTTGCCAGCGCCGGATTCCAAGAGTTTATTGCTGATCGGGCGCCAGAATTACGATTATGGATGCGGACTCCCTACTCCGGTGATCGCGTTGAACCACTGTCCACTCGTGAGGGACAAATTGCCTTGGCTTATTTGTCTGATGCCACCCTGTTATTTAACTCAGTAATTCCCTACGGCATACCGATGCAAACACATAGAATGACCAGCTTAGATCAGAGCTGCTGGTTTCATAGAGCCAGCGACCCCAGCCTTTGGCTACTTTTCGACCAACGCAGC
Source organism: uncultured Gammaproteobacteria bacterium (assembly GCA_913043815.1). Classification (GTDB taxonomy): domain Bacteria; phylum Pseudomonadota; class Gammaproteobacteria; order Pseudomonadales; family Azotimanducaceae; genus UBA4421. Next base: position 18,976 of record CAJWNY010000053.1, on the reverse strand, counting down.
GTTGCAGCCACCGACGGGCGTGGATTAAACGAGGGCGAAATATATTCAGCGGACGGCAAACTCGTGATGTCCTGCGCACAAGAATCTATGTTACGCCGCATAAAAAACTCTCAAGCTGAGGTGACCGCCCAAAGCGCGGCGGCACTGTAGCCGCCACTGCGATAAACTAATAAGCTAGCTTGCAGGAAAATATGAGTTGCTTGCAGGGAGAAGAACCCTTGAGACAGATATTTTGGGTTTATACATCGTTTTTATATTCGCTGGCGAACGGCGTAAAATCGCCAAACAGCTGAAGGTTGATCTGGGTCATGTACTTAACATTGAGTGTAAACAGAACGCAGCAGGGTTTTTGATGCTAAACGAACATTTACTGACATTTGCAAAATGGCTAGACACCCACCAATGGAGCACTGACATCCATGAGTCTATTTATATGTATTCATGGATCGAGGCCACCCACGTCCTAACACTAATGGTTTTCCTAGGTATGCTCTGCGTCATTGACCTGCGTATGCTCGGCGTGATCTTCTCCAACGTACCCGCTTCAAAAATTGCGGAGCGACTAGATAAACCTATGATGATCGGTTTTGTGGTCATGCTCCTCACAGGCTTTCTACTTTTTTATGCCATACCGGTCCGCTCTACCCAGAGCATTTGGTTCCGTATCAAGGTGGTGCTGCTGATCTTAGCCGGTATCAATGCCTTTATCTTTCGAGCCAAGATGCAGGCTTCGAGCGCGACATGGGACTTAGACCCAACACCTCCAAAACGTGTTCGCATGGGTGCAGCAGCGTCCTTACTACTCTGGTCTGGCGTGGTAATTACTGGACGAACCATCGCCTACGATTGGTTCGACTGCCATAAACAGCTACCCGAATTTATGTATTGGGCAGCCGGTTGTGTAAACGAATTAGCGGCGCTAGAAACGTAAATTTTTAAGTAACACAGGGCTTTAGATATACAAAATGCGGCAAATCAGACAGGCAGGAGTTCCAAGTGGATCTATATCCGTTTTTTGATTGGTTAGACACCTCCACGTTGGCCGACATCTCAAAGGCCTACGGCGGCGTTTTTGCCGTAGTACAAATGTTTCACCTCCTTGGTATGTCTATGCTCGGTGGCATGGTGCTAGTCGGCGATTTGCGCTTGCTCAATGTTTTGCTCAAAGATGTACCCGCCGAACAAGTTATTGATAACACACAAAAGTGGTTCACCATTGCCCTAATCATCGTCATGACCAGTGGAATATTTATGAGTTCTGCAGTTGCTATGAAGCTCTACTACAACCAAATGTTTTGGGCGAAGATGACTAGTCTAGCTTTAGGCATAACCTTTGTTTACACCATTCGTCGACCACTGCTGAAATTGAAACACGAGACCCTCCACCCGTGGACTATAAAGTTAATAGCGGTTACGTCAATTTCAATTTGGTTTACGGTGGCCGCATCCGGACGCTGGATAGGTTTTTCGTAAACTGAAACGGCACAAAGATTAGAGATTCAAAGAGAGCAAGCTTATGAGTAAACAGATGATCCTAGAACGTCTAGCAGTGGCATTTTCAATAGCTGTTATTTGCGCTGGCATATGGTTTTGGGGAGAACAAATTCGCTATATGCTGGAAACCCTAGCACTAGCCGAAGCTTAAAACTGAAAACTGCAGATCAAAAAATTTAAGTAAGCATATTTATAAATGTCAAAAATAAAACTAAAGAGAGAATAATCATGACGGATACAATTGTTGAAATTCGCGACTACACCATCGACCCTAATCACTTTGACGCCTATAAAGTTTGGGCAGAGCAACTGGCTATACCATGGCTAAAAGCTAACCTGGAGGTCATCGACTTCTGGATGGATTGTGGTCTTGAAGCTGAAGTATCCGGCTCAGCTCCAGTTATATCGCCGAACGGCCAACCCAACGTCACTTGGATTATTCGTTGGGAAAGCAAAGCAGTTCGCGAAGAGAAATTCTCCGCCACTATGGGTACACCAGAGTGGCAAGAAATTTGGGCAAAACATCCTTGCGCAGATGGTTACCTACATATGAACGCGCGCTTTATGCAAGCGTCATGATGATTAGCGCTACGTCACTAACGTACGAACTATGAAAATTTTGCTGACGGGTGGCGCTGGCTTTATTGGTAGCAGTGTTATCCGAAATGCGCTTTACACTAGAGACATTGAGATCATCAATGTAGACATTCTGACCTATGCAGGCAACCTAGACTCGCTGGCACCAATTAAGGCCAGCACGAACTATACTTTTGAGCACGTGAATATTTGCGACGCTCCGGCAATTGCCGAGGTTTTCGCCAAACACCAGCCTACAGCAGTGATGCATCTTGCTGCAGAGAGCCACGTTGACCGTTCCATTGACCGCCCCAGCGACTTCATCCAAACAAATATTATTGGCACCTATACGCTATTAGAGCAGTCAAGAATCTACTGGCAATCACTGACTCAAAAACAGCAAGGAGCATTTCGTTTTCACCATATTTCCACTGATGAAGTTTATGGCGACCTAAAACAAGCGGATGAACTTTTTACCGAAACAACTTCCTACGCGCCTTCATCGCCGTATGCCGCAAGCAAAGCCAGCTCTGATCACTTGGTTAGAGCTTGGCAAAGAACCTACGGGTTACCCACATTGATCACTAATTGTTCGAATAACTATGGTCCATACCACTTTCCAGAAAAACTCATCCCCCACGTAATTTTAAACGCCCTAGCGGGAAAGCCACTGCCTATTTATGGCGACGGTTTACAAATCAGAGACTGGTTATATGTGGATGACCACGCAAGAGCCCTACTGAGAGTTATAAGTGAGGGGGAAATCGGTGAAACCTACAATATTGGCGGCCATAATGAGAAAAAAAATCTAGATGTAGTAAAGACCATCTGCAATTTACTGGAAGAACTAGCCCCAAACAAACCTGGTGGCGTTAACAACTATAAAGATCTTATTACTTTCGTTAGAGATCGCCCTGGCCACGACCTACGCTATGCAGTAGATGCCAGAAAAATTAGCCAAGACTTAGACTGGCAACCAAGAGAAACGTTCGAAAGCGGCATGAAAAAAACTGTTGGTTGGTATCTTGCCAACCAAGAATGGTGCCAAAGAGTATTGTCGGGCAAGTATCGTCTCGAGAGACTTGGAGGATTTTCATGAGTCGCCCCTTTGTTGGCATAGTACTTGCCGGAGGGACAGGTTCCCGTCTCCATCCAATCACGTTGGGAATTTCCAAACAACTTTTACCCATCTATGACAAACCGATGATTTACTACCCGATCTCGGTACTTATGTTGGCGGGTATCCGAGAAATAATGCTGATCTCGACACCGACTGATATCGACAGCTATAAGCGTCTTCTGGGAGACGGCAGCCAATTTGGTATCGACCTGCAATATGCAATACAAGAAAGCCCCGACGGCCTCGCCCAAGCATTCACGATCGGTGAGGCGTTTATCGGTGACCGATGCGTTTCGTTGGTGCTTGGAGACAATGTTTTTTATGGAGAACACTTTCCAGAAAAACTCAAAACAGCGGTAGAAAAGACCGGGGGCGCAACAATATTTGGCTACCACGTGGCTGAGCCATCAAGTTTTGGCGTAGTTGAATTTAACAAAAATGGCCTGGTTGTTTCTATAGAAGAAAAGCCGCCTCAACCAAAATCTAACTATGCAGTAACAGGCTTATACTTTTACGACAATAGCGTTATTGAAATAGCCAAAGCACTAAAACCCTCCAGTCGAGGTGAGTTAGAAATAACCGATGTCAACACTGCCTATTTAGCCAGGGGAGATTTGTCCGTTGAGTTGCTTGGCAGGGGATTTGCTTGGCTGGACACTGGCACGCATGACTCCCTCATCGAGGCGGGACAATTTGTGCAAACACTAGAACATAGGCAGGGATTGAAAATCGCCTGCTTAGAGGAAATTGCGTGGGCAAATAAGTGGATTACTAAAGATCAGCTACTACAGCGTGCGAGCCAATTGAAAAATTCCGGCTATGGGCTTTATTTACGCAAAATTGCAGCAGAGTCCTAATGCTTGTTCACTCCACGAAACTAAAAGATTGCCTAGTTATTGAACCTAAGGTGTTTGGCGACAACCGCGGTTTTTTTCTCGAGACCTTTAGCAAACAACGCTACCGTGAGGAAACCGGTATAACCCTTGAATTTGTTCAAGATAACCACTCACGTTCCGCAAAAGGCGTACTGAGAGGTTTGCACTTTCAAAAAACAAAACCTCAAGGAAAACTGATAAGAGTTGTACGCGGTTCTGTATTTGATGTAGCTGTAGATATTCGTCCAGAGTCGGCCACATTTGGCCAATGGACTAGCGTGGAATTGTCCGAACAAAACAAAAAACAGCTCTGGGTGCCGCCGGGATTTGCGCATGGCTTTACAGCGCTAAGCGACCGCACAGAACTTGAATATAAGTGCACTGCCTACTATGACCCCGAAGACGAAAGATCGATTTTGTGGTCGGACCCAGATCTAAATATACCTTGGCCCGTCAAGAGCCCTACTTTGTCCACCAAAGACATCGAAGCAGCACTGCTAAAAGATCTCCAGCTTTGAAAATAATAGTGCTCGGCAGGAGCGGACAACTTGGTCAATGTCTGTTGGAGCAATTCTCTTCTTCAGAACCACAGTCAAACGATGCAACCTTTACCACCCAACTATTTGGAAAATCAGAATGTGATCTGACTAACTTCCACCAGATACGGGAAGTATTTCTAACGCATTCTCCGGATGTAATCATCAACGCAGCAGCTTATACCGCCGTGGATGCAGCAGAAGACAATGCGGTGCTAGCCGACAACCTCAATCACAAGGCCGTGAGTCTCCTCGCTGAGTTATGCTATGAATTCGACAGCGTGCTTATACATATTTCAACGGACTACGTTTTTGACGGCCGCGGCACCACACCTTACTTAGAGAGTGCGCCAACGGCGCCCCAAGGCGTTTACGGAACGACTAAACTGTTAGGTGAGCAAGCCATAGCTGCGACCAAGTGTAAGCAAATAATCATTCGAAGCGCCTGGATTTTTTCGGAACACGGCAGCAACTTCTTAAAAACAATGCTTAGACTAGGCGATGAAAGAGACCACATTCGTGTGGTGGATGACCAATACGGAACACCTACTTACGCCCAAGATTTAGCTCGCGCAATTATTGAAATTTTACCATATATCGCAAATAAAACCTGCCCCTGGGGCACCTACCACTACGCTGGAAACAGCACGGTTTCTTGGTTCGAATTTGCCCAACAAATCTTTTCCTCAGCGAAAGCTTTGAGTCTGAAAACACCAGAAAAATTATCGGCGATAGCTACAACTGAATATCCAACCCCAGCCCCACGCCCGGCTTATTCTGCGCTAAGCACTGAACTGTTCACTGGGACTTTTGCCATGAAGCCATCTGACTGGCGCGCGGGCATCGATAGAACTCTAGCCAAAGTGACTAAGTAAAATCTTTGTAGAACAAGGCTTTTATGCAGAGCCCTTAAACAACGCATTCAAGGTATGAAAAATACTTTCGTTAGAAAAATACTGGGCATAGGTCTGTCTAGGCAATGTTTGCGATCGCGTCTCAGCCAACTTTTCTGGCGAAAACAGATCACTTATCGCTAACGCAATAGCTTCAGGTGAGCCTGGCTGAACCCAAGCAATGCCCAAGTTGTTTTCCAGCACCTCGACTGGATAGGCCTCACCCCTCATGGTAAGCACAGTTTTGCCGCAAGCCAACCCTTGATACACCTTGTTAGGAATGACCCGATCCGATTTTTCACCCGTGCCAAATACGCCCAAACACAGATCCGCCTGACAAATCCTTTTGGGCAGATCTTCAAAAGGTATCCAACTTTCAAATGCCACAGCAACCCGATCATTAATATGCTCACGGCAAATTTCTTCGCACCTAGCGCGATCCGGACCTTGCCCCAAAAAAGTTAATTGAAAAGCGGGACCCGAATAATGCCGTAACGCCTGGGCTATAAACTCTGCGCCCTGAAGACCTATAAATGAGCCAAAAAACAGGGCTTCTGGCAACGGGTTAACAGGTAGGTCTTGAGGAAAAAATAGGCTTTCTTCTGCAGACACCGGAATAATAGAAATCTTCTCGAAAGAATAATTCAGCCGCTCAACAAAATACGACTTATGACATCGCGTGTCTGCAATGACATGGTCAGCTAAAGCAAAAAGCTTTTGCTCCCAAGCCAGTAACCTTAGACCACGCCAGGAATCAGCTGAGAACTTTTGCTTTTCATTTACACGCTTGTCATATGCACTTATTAGCGGATCAAATATCAAAGGTACATTATTGCGCCGACACCAACGTGCAGCCCCAGCCACATCTCGTTGGCGAAAACAGGGTATCCAAACAGCTCTGATATCTTTGAAATCCATGAATCGCGCTTGTATGTCTGACAGCGCAGAAAAGCTCGGTTGAAAAGCGACTACTTCAAAGCCAATAGATTCCAAGCAAGAAATTACGATTCTATTGCGCGGGTAATCTGGACCATAATTGCCCAACCTGCCCCACCAAAGTATTGTTTGACCTGCACCCTGAAGCATTCGGTTATCTCATCATCTCAAGCTGATCACAGCGCCTCTGAGGCACTTAGAATTTAGCCTTTATAGCATACGGAAATTATGTCGCCACATTTCATTTCCGACTGCTTACGAGAAAAATTCATTCGCTGGGAAGAGGCTTCTTAGCGCATCTATGCTTAGGCTTGATTCTTGGTATGTGCAAAATATAAAATCCGGAACCTACCAAACAGTTCGATTATCCAAGCGCGACTCGCCTTCTTATTTTTGCATTGCCTATAACCTGTAGGGCATATGGCTCTCGCTCAGCAATAAATAAAGCCGGTGATCTGCAGCTACAACAGGCCCGCTTTTAGCCAAGAGAATTGCTTTGTAATAGTTTAAGGTCCCAGTCAGAGCAAAAAACGAACTATATTTAGGCGAGAGAATGCGCCGGCGAGCCTGCCGCAAAGTTCGACTATCAGAGGTTTTCCGGACGACCCTAAATTTTCCTTATCACGTTAGTTGTGTAAGTATCCGCCCCACTTCAGAAACGGATATAGCAAGTGCACCCATTAGATCTTGCGGTGATTATTGGATACCTCGCACTGATAACATTTGTGGGTATTAAGCTCAGCAGTAAGGTAAAAAATGCTCACGACTTTTTTCTTGCCGGCAGATCCTTAACTTGGTGGGTTATTGGCCTATCCATCATTGGCACGAATATCGACACTAACAGCTATGTTGGTGCCTCAGGTAATGCATACAACGTAGGTATCGCTCAAGCCAATTTTGAATGGATTGGCGCGATCCCAGCGATGATTATAGCCTCCCTTATCTTCATTCCTTTGTATTGGCGAGCAGGGGTTTATTCGATTCCAGAATATTTAGGTCTAAGATACAACCAAGCGGTTCGCGTAGTGGCGGCACTGATAGCCAGCATCTTTGCAGTATTCGCCTTAGGAGTTGCCATGTGGGCTTTAGCACTCACCCTAGAAACCTACCTAGGTTGGCCAATTTGGGTAGGGATTTTAGTCTCGGGAACTGTAGTGGGCCTTTACAGTATTGCAGGCGGTTTAGCGGCTGTTGCTATAACCGACTCTATTCAAGTCAGCATTATGTTTCTGTGCGGCATCATAATCGTCGGCATCGGCATCTCAGATGCCGGTGGATTCAGCGCATTTGCCACTACTCTGACCCAAGATAACCCCACCCACTTACAAGCTTATTTACCCGCAGACGATAGCAGTTTCCCTTGGCCCGGCGTCATTCTAGGGCTTGGCTTCGTGCTCTCTCCAGCCTACTGGATTGGCAGCCAGGCCATCTTGCAACGAACCCTTGGAGCTCGCACTCAATGGGATGCCAGCGCCTCTATGATGTTTGCAGCATTAGCAAAAACCTTTATACCGTTGCTAGTTGTATTCCCTGGCATCTTGGCGTTGGTCATGAAAGCAGATATTGAGTACCCAGACATGGCCCTTCCTTGGGTGATTAAAAACGTACTGCCGCCTGGCATTTCCGGGCTGATGTTTGTGGCTATTATTGCTGCGCTACAATCCTCTATCGACTCTGGCGTTAACTCAACTTCCCTTATGATCACTCGCGACATTCGCCACGTATTGATGAAAAACCACGAACCCTTAAATGACCTTAAAGTAGGCCGTTACCTAACTTTAATATTACTGATGTCTTCAATGTGTATTGCGCCCTTTATCGGCGACTTAGGAGGCATATTTACTTTTTTACAAACCATACTTTCATTGTTCCAAGGCCCCATGTTGGCATTGCTACTACTGGGCGCTATGACCCAAAGGGCTACGCCAATGGCAGGTTTATGGACCTTAGTTAGCGGCGTATTAGTTTCAGCTATCTTACTGATATTACTGGAGTGGAATTTGCTTTACGTAGCATTTGTCAGTTTCTGTTACTCCTTGATTGCACTGTGGACCGTGAGCGGTTTTACCGAAAAACTCAGTTCAGAAAAGCTCGTAACCCTCACCTACCGACCTTGGAGCCGAACATGATCGACTTGCCCGTGGCTTGGGCCAATTACATATCAATGGGTATTTTTATTTTTCTCGGCTGCCTTGTTTGGATTGTGCCAAAAAAAGCAATTTTCGCTGGCCAGCCCGAAACAGATCGCTGGCGCGACCTGCGCATCTGGGCCATGATTCTTATTGGACTACAGCTGACGATCTATTGGATTTTTAGCTAACATTACGATTAGATCAGCAGAGCAGCTTTTGCTCACCGCGTAAACGACAGCTTTCTAATCAGTTACCGCTGGCCGGGCAGTAACGCGCTCATGCCACTCCCATATGTTTTTGTGCTCATCTGCTGGGCGTAGACCTACCAGTCTTGTCGCAAAATCTATCGTGCAAATGGCCGTGATGTCCGCAACAGTATAACGCTCCCCGGCAATATACGGATGCTCCCCCAATGCAAGATCAAGGCGCTTATAAAAGCTTTTAGTCATCAAATCACCGCGCTCTTTCGCCGCTTCAATTGGCTCAATCAAACCCATTTTTGCAACAATGGGTCCGTTCACCCAAGAGGCGCCAATTTGCGACAGCAACTCTAGCTCAATATGCCTATGGTGCATTTCAATAACGGCAATTTCTACGGGGTCTAAACCAAATAAATTTGGCTCTGGTTGAACTGATTCTAAATAGCGAGAAATGGCTACAGATTCGCCAATACAAGTGCCGTCGTCCAGTTCCAAAACAGGAATCTTGCCGCTGGGATTTTTCCTCATGAACTCAGCGGTTTTGTGCTCACGCTTTGCCATATCCGTCATCACAACTTCTAACTCAATACCCTTTTCCGCCGCAAATATCTTCACTCTGCGTGGATTCGGCGCACCTGGATAATCGTAAAATTTCAAATCTATTCCCCTCTACTCTTTGGTTGATCTCCGTTGCATACTAACAGTCGAACAAGCTTTTATTTGCTCGTCTTATACCCGGAGGCCTATATAATTTCTGGCACCGCATTTTAAAAATATCTCTGTCAAAGCAGCCAACAAAATAATTCCGCCATTTTTTCTAGATAATAGGAGCAGTATTATCAACATATCGCTTATCGGAATGCCAGGTGCAGGTAAAAGCACCGTTGGTGTTGTTTTGGCAAAACTGCTGGGCAAGCAGTTTATTGATACAGATATTTTGATTCAACTGCGTGAGCAAGCCACCCTTGCGCAAATCGTCACTCGGATGGGATACGTAGCGCTCAGAGCAATTGAAGGCGAAATTATTCAACAATTGGACGTGCAAAATAGTGTCATCGCCACCGGCGGCAGTGCCGTTTACAACCTTGGCGCAATGCAAAACTTACAGAGGTTGGGAAAAATCATTTACCTGCAAGTGAGTCCCAAACAACTCCGTGAGCGCTTGGGCGACTTTGCACAAAGAGGCATCGCTGCTGCGGCCACCACGTCACTAGATCAGTTAATAGAAGAACGCACATCTTTATACGAGAAATATGCGCAGCACACGGTGGACAACGAAAATTGTTCAATAGAGCACGTTGCAGAAAAATTAAGCAGTTTTAAAGAAGAGGAGCCTTAATATCGTGGCTTTAGTCCTATTAAAGAATAAAGCGACGAAGGCTTTGATTGCAGAGTAGACCTTGTTATTCAGACTTGTATCAGCCCCCCTCAGCAGCACTCGCGCAGGTTATACACAACAGTACTGTTGGATCTACTTGCAGCCGCATAAGCGCAATCGGTTGGTCGCAATGCAGGCAGATCCCAAACTCATCATTTTCAATACGCTCCAGTGCAGCACTGATCTGAGTCAGCGCACGATCGCTACGGACAACGGAGGCTTTTGCCAATTCCTGGGATTGCAGGGCGTCTATTCTCGACAATCGACCCACTTTGGCCTGATCTAACTCCACCACTTGGGCGGAACCGCGTCGAGTAATGGCAATACTTTGCAATTGCTCACGCAGTTGCAGAAGCTTTTCCTGCATCTCCTGTTTATCGAAAGAACCATCTAGAGAGTTATCCATTGAAAGATCCGCCCATTTATCTAATTAGTCATCTACTTAGGTATCCGCTTCACTGTTTCTGAGGTTTTCTCGTACCTGCATTCGATGGGTGGGGATAAGACCACCATTGAGGCCTAGCGCGCCTCACACATTTACGCCTCGGGCGTGTACGTCTTTAGAAAACTGATCAACTGATGGCAAGAAAACCACGCCCTAGACCACTGCGCAAGTCTGCGCAACCTATACAAGGCAGCCCTGCCAATGGATAATACTCAGCTTAATGCCTTAGGCCACCGCACGCGATCCAGCGAAGTGTGGCCAACTCCAGCATCTTTAATGTGCGGATCAAGGTACCGCTAATAGCACAACAACGAGTTCGGATTAAGGATGATCATGGGAGATATCGAAAAGATCGCTGCGTCAGTAGCATCGCTACAAGAAAGCTTTGAAGCTCACAATTATATTTGTAGCGAACAGATCGCAACGGCTGTGTTTCTTGCCTATCAGTTACGCAAGCCAATACTGATTGAAGGACCTCCGGGGGTCGGTAAAACAGAACTGGCAAAAACAGCAGCGGAAATGTTTGCCCTCCCACTTATTCGCCTTCAGTGCTACGAAGGCCTAGATGAGTCAAAGGCAATCTACGAATGGAAATACGGTAAGCAATTGCTCTATACCCAGGTTCTGAAAGAAGCCTTAGACGAAGTTTTACAGGGTGCAAAAGGCTTTACTGAGTCAGTTAAGCGTTTGCATGAATTTGGCGACATCTTCTTTTCCGAGGAATTTTTGGAGCCTCGACCCCTGCTTAAGGCACTGAAAGAAGAAAACGGCTGTGTGCTGCTGATCGACGAAATCGATAAGGCAGACAACGAGTTTGAATCTTTGCTTTTAGAAATTTTATCTGACTACCAGGTTTCTATTCCTGAAATTGGGACAGTTAAAGCTATCGCGGAGCCACCCATGGTGTTTTTGACGTCGAACAACACGCGGGAAATATCTGATGCGTTAAAACGTCGGTGTTTGCATCTGTACATTCCGTTCCCTGACTCAGACATAGAGCAGCGAATTGTAGCTGCACGCATACCGGAAGTTCCACCGGCGCTACGACGTCAATTGGTCGAGTTTATCCATGAACTGCGGACCTTGGATCTGAAGAAGCAACCGGCTATTTCAGAAACCATTGACTGGGCAAGAACCCTGGTCCTGCTTCATGCAGAAGCCTTAGATCCAAAGCTGGTCACAGACACTTTGAATGTCATTCTTAAATTCCAAGAGGATATAGAAAATGTTACCAGTGAAGTAAATTCCATCACGGCAAGAATCACCAAGTAGTGAGGACTACTTAGACAGGAATTATAATATGACTATGGATCGAACCATCAGCAATTTCATTCGTGCACTACGCAACGCAGATGTGCGCGTATCTACTGCCGAAACCTTAGATGCGCTGGGCGCAGTGGAGCTGGTGGGATATCGAGACAAAGCCTATTTAAAACGCTCTCTAGCTACGGTTTTACCTAAAACCGTCGATGAAAAAGATACTTTTAACGCCTGCTTTGATCAGTTTTTCGACTTTCAAGATGTTCGCGGCGAGCAATCCGACAGTGAATTAAACGGCGAACAGTCGGAAGAGCAAGACGCTGAAGACAGCGAGTCAGGAGACGGCGAAGGCGGCAGTTCCAGTGGCGAAGAGCCAAAGGGTAAAAAGAAAAAGTCCAAATCTAAAGCTAAGAAAAATAACCTTTATGAGGAAGAAGAAGAAGCTGACTTAGGTCCGGGTGAAGTCACCAATCCAAAATCTTCCCTTGGCCAACTACTTATGGCCAATGACAGAGTGGAACTGAGCATGGCAATGGGCGCCGCAGGCGAAGAAATTAATGTTCGCGACATCAAGATTTTCACCCAAAAAGGCCTCTACTCTCGCCGCATTATGGATGCTATGGGGCTACCAGACCTTAATCGCGAAATAGGCGACCTACGCACATCACCACACGTACCGGCTAGACGCCTCGGCCAACAACTCAAAGCTCGGCGTGATTTTTTACGCGAACAAGTTAGAGATTATGTTGAAAAGCAATTTCTACTAAACGCAGATGTTACTGGCAAGCGCCTACGCGAAGAACTACTGCGCAAGGTCAAATTATCTAATGTAGAGCATCGCAACTTTCGCCTGATTCAAGAAATTGTCTACAAGATGGCGAAAAAACTCAGCGCCCTGCATAGCCGACGAAAGAAGATATTCAAACGCGGCGCACTCAATGTGCCGCGAACCCTGCGCCATAACATGTCTTATGACGGCGCTATATTTGATCTGCATTGGAAGTCAGTAAAAGTTGATCGGCCTAAAGTGTTCGCTATTTGCGACGTTTCAGGGTCGGTGGCCAACTACGCCCGCTTCATGCTGATGTTTCTCTATAGCCTAGATGAAGTCATGCCCAAAGTACGCAGCTTCGCCTTTTCCTCAGATTTGGCCGAGGTAACCGAACTGTTTAACCGCAACAAAATTGAAGATGCCATAGCTAAAACTCTTCGCGACTATGGCGGTGGTTCCACAGACTATGGTCAAGCCTTATTAGATTTTAAAAAGAACTGCTTAGACGATGTAGACAATCGCACCACGATTATCATTCTGGGGGACGCGAGAAATAACCACGGCGAAGCTCATGCTGAGGTGTTAAAAGAGATATATGATCGCTCCAAACGCGTCATTTGGCTCAACCCAGAGGCCAAACTGGCCTGGAATACCGGCGACTCAGAAATGCGTAAATATGGAGCATATTCCCACCAGGTAGAAGAATGTAATTCGCTAATGCACTTAGAGCGGGTAGTGGGTAATCTCCTCAAGCAAATCGCCTAGAGCATTCCGGCACTTGAGCACTAAAACGACTATTATCAGCAATAAATAGGCCCTCTCTTGGCAGGCACTCCTAGCAGGGACTTCTTTGCCCTGCTAGTTGTTGTCAGGCAAATAGCGAGCTGTCCTTAAAATAGAATTTACGCACGAAAGAAAGCCTAAGGCGTACACGCTACCGTTAGAGTCGATGGCCTTAAGAATAGGAGAAGTATGAACTCCAAATCACCATCAAATTCGCATACCAGCGCGTATTCATTAAGTCGCCAGCTGGGTGTCTATTTTTTGCTCGCCATTGTCTTTGTTGTCGGCTTACTGCTGGTGCTGAATCAACTGGCAGGCCTTATGGGTACCGCGACCCAAGAAGCTCAGGCCGTGGACATTGCCAATAACAGCATTTCAGCCGCACTCAGTGAAGAGCCTCCTCAGCTAGATTCAAGCAAAACTACGGACGCCTCGTCAGGCTTAGTACTAGGGCATGTAATGGAAGGGTTACTGCGCATGGATCTAAAAGACCGACTAGGGCCAGCCATAGCAGAACGGTGGGACGTGACACCCACCCACGCCACCTTTTGGCTGCGCAAAGACGCCAAATGGAGTGACGGCCAGCCCATTACCGCGGCAGATTTTATCTTTGCTTGGCAACTGGCCCTAAAACCAGAAACCGGTTCCGAATATGCATCGCTGCTTTACCCAATAGAAAACGCTGAAGCCATTAACAGTGGCGAGTTACCTACCAGCGCCTTAGGCCTGAGTGCCCCAGATCCACAAACCTTGGTGGTCAAATTAGCTCGTCCTATGGCTTTTTTCGACAAATTGGTGGTATTCCCTACGTTCCTTCCCATCCGCGAAGACTTTTATAAAGCGACCCAAGGACGGTTTGGCTCAGATGCCGAAGAACTTCTATATAGCGGCCCCTACGTCATTAAAAACTGGGTACATGGCGCGAGTATGTTGTTAGAGCGTAACCCACACTACTGGGATAGCACCCGGGGCAAGCTCGCTCAAGTTAATTTTGCCTATATAACCTCGGATGCAACAGCGACCTTGAATTTCTTCAAGGACAAAAGAATCGCTCTCGCGGGACTACAAGCTGAAAATCTCACCGAAGCCTTACGCTTAAAATGGCCAATTCGGCGCTTTGCTGATGGAACAGTCTTTTACATGGAGTTCAATCATCGAGTTGATCGCCTTAGTCGCAACTTAAACTTTCGCAAAGCCATTCAACACTCCTTAGATATGGAAGAACTAGTCTACAAAGTGACTAAGCTACCCGGGTACATGCCAGGCAAATCACTGTTCCCTGAATGGTTAATTGGCGTAGAAAAACCACTACGCGAGGAATATCCAGCTAGCACAGTCGATATTGATAGAGCCGAAGCTAAAGCGTATTTGGAGTTGGCCCAAAAAGAGCTGGGGTTGAAAGACTTCCCTGAAATCACCCTGCTAACCGGCGACAACCCAGTTTCCAATATTCAATCCGAGTGGCTGCAAGAAGTTTTAAAAAAAACTCTAGGCCTAACTATTAAAATAGATAAACAAATTTTCAAGCAGCGACTAGCAAAAATGAGCTCGGGAGATTTTGACCTGCTACTCGGCGGCTGGGGACCCGACTACAATGACCCACTGACCTTTGGGGACCTTTTTGCCTCGTGGAATTTAAACAACCGCGGCAGGTACAGCAGTGAAACAATGGATGCGCTGATTTTAACCGCCCAAAGTGCTACCGCAACGCCTGACCGCATGGAGGCGTTTGGCGACATTCAGCAACAACTTTTCGATGACGTGGTGATTTTGCCCATGTATGAGCGCGGGATTACATATGTCGTGCACCCGCAATTAAAGGGCGTAAAACGCAGAGTCATTGGCGCCAGCATCGACTACACCTACGCCTACATTGATCCAGATGCTTAAACTCCTTATGCAAATTCACCTAGAACGATTGAACTGATGCTGCGTTACACCCTTAAGCGACTTGCACTTGGCATACTCACGGTTTGGTTTATTGCCACGGCAACTTTCTTTGGCATGCATGCTGTTCCCGGCGATCCACTGTCTAGTGACAAATCTACCACCGCCAAGATTCGGGCAAATTTAGAGGCTAAATACGGTCTTGATAAACCCCTGCTTACCCAATATGCCATTTACTTAAAAAACATTTCCCAAGGCGACTTTGGCATTTCATTCACTCAAGAAAATCGCCAAGTTAACGACATCATCAAAGAGCATTTTCCCATTTCTGCGATTTTGGGTATTCTCGCCATTGTCTTTGCCGCCCTAGGTGGCATTTTGTGGGGCGCGCTGACTGCGCTATATCGCAACCGCTGGCCTGACAGCGTCATTATGTTTTTAGTGATCTTGGGTATCTCAGTTCCTAGCTTTGTGATCGCCGCCATCAGTCAGATGTTTTTAGTCAACATCAATGCCTTTGCAGGTACCACAATATTACCCGTAGGCGGATGGGGAACGGTATGGCATATGATTGTGCCAGCCATGGTGTTGGGACTATCTACCATGGCATACCTCACTCGCCTGATGCGCTCATCTATGCTGGAAATTGTTAACACAGATTACATACGTACAGCACAATCTAAAGGCCTCCCGAAAACACGTATCTTTAGTCGCCACCAATTGCGTAACGCGATATTGCCGGTGATCACCGTACTTGGACCCGCCATAGCAGGCATCACTACCGGTGGCTTCGTGGTTGAAATTGTTTTCGCCATTCCTGGCTTAGGTCGCTACTTTGTAGAGGCCATACAACAATTGGACTACACGGTAATTATGGGCACCACCGTATTCTACGGCGCATTCCTAGTATTTATGGTCATCCTAGTGGATCTACTCTACGGCTGGATTGACCCGCGAGTGAGGATAAACCCATGAGCGAACCATCAACCACAACCTGGCACCCTAGTCCAAGCGACTTCGCGCCAAAACCTAAGCACAAATCAGCAGATGCCATTACACGACCAGCTATGTCCTATTGGCAAGATGCGTGGCGAAGGCTGAAAGAAAACAAGCGTGCGCTTTTTTCCCTGTATCTAATTATAGGCTTAGTCACTTTCACCTTAGCTGGTCCGTACCTTTGGACCATTGACCCTTCCGCCCAAGACTTAGATCAAATAGGCATCACTCCCGGCGCAAATCGTAATGTCACTATCGCGCCTGCATATCAGCCTTGGTATGGACCCACAAACGAACTGTATTACGATGACGACAATGCTCTAGGCCTTACGCTAGTGGGCGATGCTACCAGCCAAGCAGTGCGTCTGGCTTGGAAAAGCACCTTGAGAGGGCCAGGTAGCGCGCCCTACAGTGACCAATTTAATCACGGTTATGTAATTTACCGGACTCTGTTTGCATTAGAACCAAGTGACGCCTTTGGTCTGCCGCTAATGGAAACCAAAAATCACTTCTTTGAGGATCGACTAGATCTGCAACCCACAGACTACTACTACACTGTGGTGGCTCTAGATAGCCAAGGTTTAGAAACTGGTCAGTTTGCGACCATTGCGCTCACCGTTAAGCGAGTCATTACCATCCTAGAGGCACAGCAACGTGGCCTAACAAAAAATGGCGCAGTAGTAGAGGGCGATCAAATCGAACTCGCTTTGCACCCATTCGGCACCGACTATTTGGGCAGAGATATGTTGGCGAGGCTCATCTACGGCGGTCAGGTGTCGCTGTTCATTGGCATTTTTGCACCGCTACTTTACGTTCTATTGGGAGTCATTTACGGCAGCATTGCTGGCTTTATGGGCGGCGGTATAGATCAACTGATGATGCGCTTCGCAGATTTTGCTGTAGCCCTGCCGTTTCTACTTTTTATGATTTTACTCAAAGTTATCTTTGGTATAGGACCGGGGGAAAGCGGCGTATTGCCCATGCTAGTGGCCATGGTTATTTTACTTTGGCCCGCACCTGCTCGACTAGTACGCGGCCAAATATTACAAATTCGTGAAGAAAGTTACGTCAGCGCCTCGCAATTACTTGGTGCTAGCACCAACTACTTAATTTTTCGCCACATGATCCCCAATACTATGGGGGTGATTTTGGTGACCATTACTTTCCAGGTGCCCAGCGCCATTTTCACCGAAGCCTTTTTATCCTTTATTGGCATGGGCGTGGCGCCACCAACTCCATCTTGGGGATCTATGTGTAACGACGGCATTAAGTCTATGCTGACTAGACCTCACGAACTGTTTTTTCCGGCCCTATTTATCAGCATCACGGTGCTGGCATTTAATCTTCTTGGAGATGGACTGAGAGATTCCTTAGACGCACGAATGCGTAATAGAGAATAGTAATGAATAAGCCTCTATTAAGAGTAGAAGACCTGCACGTAGAATTTGCGACCTACGGTGGCACTGTACATGCTGTGAGAGGCGTAAGCTTTGACGTTAACGCAGGCGAGACCTTGGCCATAGTGGGAGAATCAGGCTGCGGCAAATCGGTGACCGTGCAAAGTCTAATGGGTCTTATTCCTATGCCTCCTGGCCAAATCACCCAAGGTTCAGCGAAACTTATGGGCCATGACATTTTATCCAGCAAGTTTATAGATGGTCAGGATATTCGCGGTAACAAAGTCAGCATGATCTTCCAAGACCCTATGACCTCGCTCAACCCCACCATGAACATCGGTAGTCAAATAGCAGAAACTTTAGAGGTGCACCGCGGCTATAGCCGCAGAAAGGCGTTTGCTCGCGCGGTAGAACTGCTAGAAATGGCCAAGATACCTGAGGCAGAAAAACGCGCAAAGCAGTATCCGTTTGAATTCTCTGGAGGAATGCTACAGCGAGCGATGATTGCGATGGCTATTGCCTGTGAGCCAGCCATGCTCATCGCTGACGAGCCCACCACAGCATTAGACGTAACTATTCAGGCACAAATTTTAGATCTGCTCAAAGATCTACAACAAGAAACGGATATGGCGGTTATTTTAATTACCCACGACCTTGGCGTGGTGGCGAGGATGGCAGACGAAGTGCTGGTTATGTATGCGGGTCAAGTGGTTGAAAAAGGACCCGTTGACGATATTTTTTATCACTCGGCACACCCTTATACATTGGGTTTGCGTAGAGCCATGCCCACCAATAACCATAACAACAAGCAAAGTCTGACCGCTATTGACGGTTCCCCACCAGATTTATTTTCCCCACCTACGGGCTGCAGCTATCACCCGCGTTGCCTTAATACCATGCAGTTGTGCGACCAACGCGCTCCCGCTATCGAATCACTATCTGCTGATCATTGGTCTCGTTGCTGGCTACATCATCCTGATAGCACTCTGCGACCTCACGGGCTTCACTTCCGCGACTCTTCGACGGATATGAAAAAGACAGCAGACCCGGACGAAAACCCCCAATGAATCCTTTGATAGAAATCAACAACCTGGTCAAATACTTCGATCTAGGCCAAGGTCAAATCGTTCACGCGGTAGACGGTGTGAGTCTTCACATCGACAGCAAGGAAGTGGTGGGGTTAGTCGGCGAGAGTGGTTCAGGCAAATCAACTCTTGGCAAAGCAGTACTGGGCCTGCATGACAAAACCGCCGGCAATGTTTCCTTTGCAGGAGAATTGCTACCGCAAAAGTATCT
>CAJWNY010000052.1 GCA_913043815.1 uncultured Gammaproteobacteria bacterium | reverse complement strand
GGCTGCAATAATTTCATCGCAGGCCTCTTCTACGAGCAAAGTGTCGTCACCACTCACCAGATATATTGTCTGCAAACCACGCGACAATGAAGAGGACAATTGTTCAGGTTTAATTTGCACTGAGTTAACCCGCCGGTTCAGCCAACGCAGGTTGCTTGGACATCACCACACCTAACCCTCTAACCACCTGCCCTGCCAAGTTACGCAGCAGTTCGGTCTCTAGCAGTTTTTGCTCACTGTTACTGGCTAAAAGATTATTCCGGTCGATTCTGTATACGCGCTCAACTTCCAGGCGTTGGTCCGCGACAATGTCACGCCCAGCAACATCAACCACCCGATACAGCAGTGCAAAAACAATACTCTTCTCTGCAACCCTAACCTGAGCATTCACCGCGCCGTCGATCTCTTGTCGGCGCAAGCTGGTAATTTCTATCAGCACGTTGCCAGTACTTACCTCACGAGCATCAGACTGCTTTAACGATTGTCTGAGCAACTGCAAAAACTCAACCGAAGTTGCGTCCGCTCCACCACCGGAAAGGTTGCCAGTAATCCGATAGTCTAAGTTCAGCTCACCAAGGTCGCTGCCACGCAGTTGAAAGCCACAGCCATGCACAAGCATAGACAGTGCGCAGACACTCAGTAGTAGGGACAAATAGCGGCTCACAAACACTTAGCCCACCACAATATTGACGAGTTTATTCGGCACAATAATCTCTTTACGTACTGTCTTGTCTTCTAAATAGCGTGCCACGTTACTTTCGTTTTTGGCAATCTCGAGAATCTCTTCCTTGCTCGCACTGGCATCTACTTCAATCTTGCCACGCACTTTTCCGTTCACCTGAACCACTAAAGACAAATGTTGTTGCACTAACGCACTCTCATCTATCTCGGGCCACGCACAATCTACTAGTGAGCCCTGCTGACCTAAAGTTTGCCATAGGCTATGAGCAATATGTGGCGCGATAGGCGAAATAATTTGCACAGCGCTCAGCCATGCCTCTTGGGCTGCCTCTCGGTCACCAGCCGTTTTAGCTTGAAATTTATACAAACTGTTAGCCAATTCCATAACTGCAGACACCACTGTATTGAACTGCATACGTCGCCCGTAATCGTCATCTGCTTTTTGCAGCGTTTCGTGAGTCTTACGGCGCAGCGCCTTGCCTTCATCAGACAGGTCCTGGAAATCGAGTTCGGATATTGGGCCAGCGGAAACGTGTTCGTGAACTGCGGTCCAAACACGTTTTAGAAAACGCATTGCACCTTCAAGGCCCGCCTCACTCCACTCAAAGGACTGTTCTGGGGGCGCTGCAAACATCATGGCGGTGCGCACGGTGTCGGCGCCATAACGGTCTAACAGCTTTTGCGGGTCGCCCGCATCGCCAGCTGATTTGGACATCTTTTTACCGTCTTGCAGCACCATGCCCAGCATCAATAATTTTTTGAAAGGTTCGTTGTCTTTGACCAACCCTTCGTCACGCATCAGTTTGAAATAGAATCGTGCGTACAACAGGTGCAAAATTGCGTGTTCTATACCCCCGACGTAATGATCCACCGGCGCCCAATAGTTGGCGCGTTCGTCGAGCATTGAGGTATCTGCATCTGGCGATGTAAAGCGCGCGTAATACCAAGACGATTCCATAAAAGTATCAAAAGTATCTGTTTCACGCCGCGCATTTTTGCCACATCCGGGGCAAGCTACATTGAGGAAATCAGGCATATGTTCCAATGGCGAACCCACACCGCTGAAACTCACTTGCGTAGGCAACACAACAGGTAAGTCGGCTTCTGGCACAGGTAATACACCGCAATCAGCGCAGTGGATCATGGGTATTGGGCAACCCCAATAGCGCTGCCTAGAAACCCCCCAATCGCGCAGGCGATAGTTGGTGATTGACCGACCAGCCTCTTTAGCGGCTAACGCATCAACAATAGCGGTAAAAGCTTGATCAAACTCCAATCCATCAAACTGGCCCGAATTAATCAACCGCCCTTTGGCCGTAAACGCAGATTCAGCCAAATTACATTCATCATCGCCCACGGGCTCAATGACTTGGGTAATATCAATACCGTACTTGTGCGCAAACTCGTAGTCGCGCTGATCATGGGCCGGCACCGACATAACCGCGCCAGAGCCATATTCCATGAGCACAAAATTAGCTATCCATACAGGCAGTAGCGCATCGATTAAAGGATGCTTCACGGTCAATCCTGTGGCAATACCCACCTTTTCCATCACCGCGAGGTCTGCTTCTGCTGTGGTATTTACTTTATGCGCTTGAATAAATGCAGCCACCTCTGGGGTGGTCTCGGCAGCCAATGTGGCCAATGGGTGCTCTGGCGCCACAGCCACGTAGGTTGCTCCCATTAACGTGTCGGGCCGTGTGGTGAACACCGTGACCTTTTGGGTCTCACTATGCGTCACAGTGAAATCGACTTCAGCACCCTGGGAGCGACCAATCCAGTTACGCTGCATGTTCTTTACAGAATCAGGCCAGCCCGGCATATCATCTAACTCATCCAATAACTCTTGGGCGTAGTCAGTAATTTTCAGAAACCATTGAGACATTTCCCGGCGTTCAACTACCGCGCCGGAACGCCAACCTTTGCCATCCACTACCTGCTCATTCGCCAACACCGTTTGGTCAACTGGGTCCCAGTTAACCATAGCGTTTTTGCGATACACCATGCCCTTTGCGTAGAGCTTTACGAACAACCATTGCTCCCAGCGATAGTATTCAGGGTCGCAGGTGGCCACTTCTCTGGACCAGTCCATGCCAAAACCCAAGCGCTGCATCTGCGTGCGCATGTAAGCAATATTGTCTTTGGTCCAGTCAGCTGGTGGAATATCGTGTT
Source organism: uncultured Gammaproteobacteria bacterium (assembly GCA_913043815.1). Taxonomy (GTDB): domain Bacteria; phylum Pseudomonadota; class Gammaproteobacteria; order Pseudomonadales; family Azotimanducaceae; genus UBA4421. The sequence goes on along the minus strand of CAJWNY010000052.1, from coordinate 18,243 downwards.
TTATTGCCGCGTTTTCGGCGGGCAGACCAAAGGCATCCCAGCCCATAGGGTGCAGAACATTGAAGCCTTTGAGTCTTCGATAGCGGTTGATCACGTCACCTAAGGTATAACAGCGCACGTGGCCCATATGCAGCTGGCCACTGGGGTAAGGGAACATGGCCAAGCAGTAGAATTTTTCTCCTGGGCGCTGCTCATCTCCGACAAAAGACTGATTTTTATCCCAATAGGCTTGTGCTTGGGATTCAATTTGTCGCGGCTCGTAAACTGGGTTCATGCTTTTGGTCTTAGGTTGCTTATAAAACAATAGATAGGATAACACTTACCCGAGCCATCTTCGCAGTTTGCTGGGTAATTTAGACAAATCTTTGTGGCTCAGCCAGTGCTAGGAAGGGATCGGATTACGGTTTTAATAGGAGCCAAGATTAAGGCCACTACCAAGGCGTAGGCTCTTAATCTGGGCGTAAATTTTTCGCGGTAGAGAATACTTTGCACATCGCAACAGCTATGCTGGGAAGCGCCTTTTGCTCAGAAATCCAATACCCAAGGCGCCAAACATCAACGCCAAAATGGGCCAATCACCGAGTCGGCTGTAAGGGGTACGCCCTTGCATAACTGCAAACTCGCCGCGCAGCACCGCCGGCTCAAACTGCGGCAGTTGGCCAACCATCTTGCCCTGAGCATTGACGATAGCGGTGATACCATTATTTGTGCCACGCAATAACCAACGCCCATTTTCAAGGGCGCGCATACGGGCGATCTGCATATGCTGGTGAGGACCAATCGACCTACCAAACCACGTATCGTTCGATATAGTCAGCAGCACGCCAGCTTCCTCGGTGCGATGGCGTATAGAATTCCCGTAGGCGATTTCGTAACAAATACCAATTGCGATCTGCACTTCATTCTGGCTTCCATTCGCCAACTCATCGGCACGCGGCAAGCTCAAGGTTATATTAGTCTGCTGCCACTGCCCCTTCTTTAACCCCGACATAGGCAAGTTAAAAAATTCGATTAAGCCGCGCAACCAATATTCCAAAGGCACAAATTCACCAAAGGGCACCAGATGATATTTAGCAAAACCACCCCCGGCCAAACCATAACCCTGCGCTGTATTATAAATGTTATAAATGCGCCCACCTTCAGCCCGAGGCAAGCGCTCATGGGTGGGAATGCCGGTAATGACATTCGTTTGTGTGGCTAGCCCCTGAGTCTGTAAAAAATCTACGGTTTGCTGCGCCTGCGCGCCGTAAAGTGTCACAGCAAATTCAGGCCAGACAATGAGGTCTGCGTCCCAATGGTCTGCACTGAGTGCTATGTGCTTGCGTACATTCGCTGCTTGCTCGTCTTGGTCCCATTTCACCGCCTGATCTAAGTTAACTTGCACCAATGCGACCGAATGTTGATCAATGGGCTGCACCCAGGACACTGAACTGAGCAGTGCACCGCTGATCCAAGGTAAACCCACCAGCGCCAGGCTCGGTAGCAGCAGCTTACCGCGCAGCCCTTGGATATAGAGAAGACCCACAAGGGCAACACCCACGGCAGAAACTAAGCCAAAGGCCGAAGTCGCTAGGACCCCTGCTACTGGCGCAACACCTGCCAAAACTGAATCAATTGCACCATAGCCTAAGAATAGCCATGGAAAGCCGGTCAATAGCCATGTCAGCGACCACTCCATGACCAGCCAGAGCGCAATAAAAATCAGTCCGTTGAGATACGGGTTGGCGCTATGCAAGCACCGATAAACGAGCCCTATTGGCCAGCAAAAGAGCGCCATGCCAGCAACAAACAGCAACACCAACATGCCAGCAAGTAAGGGTGGCGCACTGCCGTATTGATTGATGCTGACGTAAACCCATGAAATACCCACGAGGTATTTGCCGAAACCAAAAGCAAGGGCTGACCAAGGCGCTAAGTGGGGTGCTCGGACAAGTAGAAGGAACAACCCCATGGTTGAGAGTAAAGCCACACTGAAGTAGCCGAAAGGGGCAAAACCAAGGGGATATATAGCGCCGGTAAACAGCGCTAAAAAAAGCGCTGATTTAGCGTTCAAGCAAGCTCGCTATGTTCAATGGGCTGGGGGGTCTCAACCCGCAGCAGTCGCAAACGTCTTGAATCTGCGTTGAGCACTTCAAACTCGAGACCAGCAACTTCAATGGACTCGCCGAGCTCGGGCAAATGACCAAACGCCTGCAAGACAATGCCACCGATGGTGTCAAACTCGTCATCACTTAGTTCAAGGCCAAAATATTCGTTGAAGTCTTCTATTGTTGTGTTGGCTTTAACGTGAAAAGACGACGGCTCGAGCTGCTTAACGAAACTATCGTCATCAACATCGTGCTCATCTTCTATCTCTCCAACAATCTGTTCCAAGACATCTTCAATGGTCACCGCACCAGAAATTTGTCCATATTCATCCACAACCAGGGCCATATGGTTGCGGTTGGCACGAAATTCTTCCAACAGAACATTCAGTCTTTTACTTTCTGGAATCACCGCGGCAGGACGAATAAAGTCTTTAATATTAAAGCGCTGTCCTTCTTCCTCTAGCGCTAGCGAGAGCAGATCCTTGGCGTGCAAAATGCCTTTAATATCGTCAACATCATCGCCAATCACAGGGAACCGTGAGTGCTTAGAGTCTATGACTAGGGGCAGCAGTTCAGCAGGTTGTTGGTCCTCATGGACCACAATCAGCGCAGAACGCGGAATCATAATATCGCGAGCGTGCATGTCTGCCACATGAAGGGCCCCAATAATTATATTTAGGGCATCCACATCAATAAGCTGGCGTTCGGTCGCATCCTGTAAAACTGCTAAAAGAGCCGCAACATCATCTGGAGCTTCTGAAAATAAATCAGACAACCATCCGCGGACGCCGCGACGAGGAGACTTTTTTTCAACTGAGTCGTCAGGAAACTCAGACATATCACTCATACAGCAAGATTTACCAACATTAGGCCTTCCTATATATGTAAGGCGTGAAAAAAAAGCAAGAAACGATTAAAAAGATTGTTGTGTTGCTCATCAGTGGTAGGGGTTCCCAACATTCAGCTCAGCGAGTATGTCCACCTCTAAGGCTTCCATAGTCTTAGCTTGAACATCCGCTTCGTGATCATAATCCAACAGGTGCAATACCCCATGAACGAGCAAGTGCGCTAGGTGGTGCAGAGGCTGTTTGCCTTGCTTGCCTGCTTCATCTAAGAGTACCGGCCAACAAATTGCCAAATCTCCCAATGGCATATCATCATGGCCAAATTGCTCATCTAATTGAGCTGGAAAGCTCAACACGTTGGTGGGTTTGTTTTTGCCTCGATAATTGAGATTAAGCGTTCGCGACTCGTTCAAATCACACAGACGAACGCAAACAGGACGATTTAACCTAGCATCGTCCACATGCTTGTGGAGTGGCAGCAGCCAGCTACTAATCAACGTATGCAGTGCTATGAGGGCTTCGTCCGTTTGAGATTGTGGTCCCACCAGCGCTGCAAAGTCGTTAACGCAACCTTGCAGATCTTCCGCAATCTGCAGATCAATATTCATAGTATTCTCTATGCATATCTGTCATTGCTTATCAAAACGGCGTTCAAATGCACAACAATGAATTAGCGCTGCTGATCGCGTGATTCACCGTCAGCTGCGCGCGGTGAATTTTGGAATAACTCGTAGGCGTCGACAATTTTCTGCACTAGCGGGTGGCGCACCACATCCTTGGAGATAAATTGTGTAAATTTGATGCCTTCAATATTACGCAAAACGTCACGCACATGAATCAACCCAGAGTTTTCGCCACGCGGTAAGTCTATCTGGGTAATGTCACCAGTGACGACTGCCGTGGAGCCAAAACCGATACGCGTGAGAAACATTTTCATCTGCGCAACAGTCGTATTTTGCGACTCATCCAAAATAATAAATGCATTGTTTAGCGTGCGACCACGCATATAGGCCAGCGGCGCAACTTCGATAACGTTACGCTCTATATATTTGTTGACCCGCTCTACGCCAAGCATCTCGTAAAGGGCGTCGTAGAGTGGACGCAAGTAAGGGTCAATTTTTTGTGCTAGATCGCCAGGCAAGAAACCTAGTTTTTCACCTGCCTCAACTGCCGGCCTGACCAATAGTATTCGCGAAACTTGCTGGGACTCCAATGCCTCTACAGCAAGGGCGACAGCCAAGTAGGTCTTACCCGTACCTGCAGGGCCTATACCAAAATTAATGTCGTGACGGCGTACTGCATTGCAATACTTAAGCTGGTTGCCACCACGGGGCTTAATAGATTTTTTAGGCGTGCGAATGACCAATTGGTCAACATTTTGCGCAGCGCTTTTTTCAACCTTGCCTGTGGCCTCGGCTTTGTGCGCATCTACATCCATAACCACTGTAGGACCTTGAGGTTTGTCTTGTTCTGCCATAAGTGCATCCAATCCGGCCTCTTGCAAAAAGAGGTGTACAAAATCTGGTTCTATTGATTCTCGATCTGCGGTTTCGCGATACAATTGGTGCAACAATGCCTCAGCAGCTTGCACTCTGCCTTGCGGGCCGCTGATTTGAAACTCGTTGCCTCGGGTGCGTATGTGCACGCCGAGCCGGCGCTCTAGATGCTTGAGGTTTTGATCCACTGGACCAATAAGACTGGCCAGCCGACCAGCGTCACTGGGTTCCAAGGCAATAAGGTGGGTAAAAGGTACCACACGAGCATCCGCTCCCGGTTTATCTGTGTTTTCTTCCAAATTTCACCAAAATTTATGTAAGCCATAGGAGGCGATTAGCAGCAACTACGACCAGTAGTATGGACCGATTGTGAGCCAAAAGGTTGAGGGCGAACTTAGCCAATTACTCGACCATTTCACCGCGCAGAGAATTAGGAAAGGCCTGGGTAATAATAACGCTGGTAAATTCACCGATCAAACTGGCGGGACCGACAAAATTCACCACTCGATTATTTTCTGTGCGCGCGGCAAGTTGACCTTCATCGGCCCCTTTTTTGGCAGGCCCAGTAACCAAAACTTGTTGCGTAGTACCCACCATAGCGTGAGATATCGCCTCAGCTTGATCTCGCAGCCGTGTTTGCAACTGTTGCAGACGCTGCTTTTTAATCTCCTCAGGCGTGTCATCTTGAAGGGCCGCAGCCGGCGTGCCGGGACGCGGGCTGTAGATAAAGCTGAAGGAGAAATCGAAACCAATGTCTTTAATGAGCCTCATGGTGTCTGCAAAATCTTCATCGCTCTCGCCGGGAAAGCCAATAATAAAGTCCGAGGACAAACTGATATCTGGTCGCACCTCACGCAGACGAGCAATTCTTTCGTAATAGTCCGCCGCTGTATGACCCCGCTTCATGGCGGCCAAAATAGTGTCTGAACCCGATTGCACCGGCAGGTGCAGGTGATTCACCAAGGCCGGAATATCTTTGTAGGCTTGAATCAAGTTGTCAGAGAAATCCATGGGATGCGATGTGGTGAAGCGAATACGCGCAACGCCGGGGACTGCTGCCACATAATAAATCAGCTCAGCAAGGTCAGCGGTATCGCCATCTATCTCACCCAAATAAGAATTCACATTTTGCCCAAGTAGGTGAATTTCTTTGACGCCCTGCTTGGTTAAACTCTCAACCTCTTGCAGAACAGAGGACACTGAACGACTGACCTCTTCGCCCCGAGTGTAAGGGACCACACAAAAACTGCAGTACTTGCTGCAGCCTTCCATGATAGAGAGAAAAGCTGCGGGGCCGTCAACACTGGGCTCGGGCAGGCGATCAAATTTTTCCACTTCAGGAAAAGTGATGTCCACAACCGGCAACAATTGGCTTTTCTGGGAACTCAACATATCCGGCAAACGGTGAATAGTTTGCGGGCCAAAGACCATATCTACTACCGGCGCGCGCTTCATGATGGCATCGCCCTCTTGGCTGGCGACGCAGCCGCCAACACCAATAACTAAATCTGGGTTAGCATTTTTGAGTTTCTGCCAGCGCCCTAGCTGATGAAAAACCTTCTCCTGGGCCTTCTCCCGAATCGAGCAAGTATTGAGCAACAGTACATCAGCCTCTTCCTCGGTATCGGCAATTTCATAACCCTGTTGTTCCCGCAGCACGTCATACATCCGCGCCGAGTCATACTCGTTCATCTGGCAACCGTGAGTTTTAACGAAAAGCTTCTTGGCCATATTGATAGCGACTTTGTTGTAGAAAAATTATGTCACTATACGCGATCCTGCCCAGTAACTTAATGGCAGATGTGTATGGGTGAGTAAAAAAAGCGTCAGCACCACCAAGGCGCATGAACGAGCACTTGAAAACCCCGCATTTATCCCCATCTAAGACTTCGGGGACATTGTAAAACCTTCAGCAATGAAATCTGCAGACACGTAAATGCAGCAATCGGATTACAACAGGTGATACAAAGAAATGGCGGGTAAAGACAAGCGAGAAAGTATCTTCAAAATATTGTTCCGAAATCAGGGACAAGTTTATGAAGTGTACGCCCGCAATATTTATCAAAGCGACTTATATGGCTTTGTGGAAGTAGAAGATTATTCCTTTGGCAACCGCTCCTCGCTGCTAATTGACCCCAGTGAGGAAAGATTGCGCAGTGAGTTTGAAGGCGTGCAAAGATCCTTTATTCCGATGCACTCTATCGTGCGGATTGACGAAGTAGAGAAAGAGGGCATAGCCAAAATTACTGACACTAAAGGTGGCACAGTAACGCCGTTCCCGATGCCACTGCCTTCGGATAAGTAGGCGCGTGCCCGAGCGCAATCCCTACCGAGAAGTTCAAATGTCTATTCGATCTCAGACAACAATGGGAAGGAACTCAAAACACTAGGTGTGCCAACGGGCTCGAGGCGTTCCACAAGACTCGGGTTCAAATCAGACAAAGTTGCTGCTCCCGCTAATGCCATGGTTATGCGGATCTCTTGCTCCAAAATTGTCAGCCCACGAACCAATGCATCTTTGCCACCGGCGGCCATACACAAGCCTTCAAACCGGCCCATGCCAACGATGTCTGCACCCAAACATAAACCTTTGACAACATCCGCCCCGCGCATAAATCCTCCATCAACTATAAGCGGCACTCTACCCTGAACGGCTGCGACCACTTCTGGCAAAGAATCAATACAGGCCCGGGAGTGGTCTAACTGGCGACCGCCATGATTAGACACATAGACCACATCGACCCCTGCCTCCACACAGCGTTTGGCGTCTTCGGCAACCACTACCCCTTTGACCATCAGGGGAAGGTCGAACTTCTCCTTGATGTGCGCCACAGTGTCCCAAGACATACTAGACTGGTAATTGAAGTCGCCGGCTGGACTGACTGAGCGCCCCGACATGGGCGTGTATTGCTTCAGTATGTCGCGCTCGCGGCGAGAATAAACTTGGGTGTCTGCGGTTAAACAAAAACCCGTATAGCCCGCTGTTATCGAGCGCTCAATTTGCTCGTCCATCCAAGCTTCATCACCGGTTAAATAAAGTTGGTAAATGCGCGGCCCAGGCACCTCGCAAGCAACCATCTCAAAATCTGGTGCACAGGCTGAGCTCAAAATTTGCAGAATGCCGAATTCCTGCGCTGCCTGAGCAACCTCAGTGCCCCCACCGGGCGAGAACGCTTGCACTGAGCCAATGGGTGGTAAAATGACGGGGATGCGCATTTTGCTACCCAACAACTGGGTGGAAATTTGCACGTCGCTGACATCATTCAAAATGCGCGGTCGAAATGCCCAAGATTCCACCGCGCCACGGTTACGCCTAAGGCTAGTCTCCGTATCTGCGGCCCCAACCAAATAGTCCCAATCGCCTTGGCTCAAATTTTCCCGGGCTAATTTTACTACCTCGGTCAAACTTCGAATTTTAGACATTTCTCTCTCCCACGAATCTAAAGTGCGAATCCTTCACGTGACAGGTTAAACTATCCACTTTGAAAGCATCAAGGAACTTCCATGACGGGTATTGTCATTATCGGCGCGGGACACGCAGCCGGCCAAGCCGCAGCTAGCCTTCGCCAAGCAAAATTTGAAGGCCCCATCACCATTATCGGTGACGAAGCACACGCGCCTTATCAGCGCCCACCACTCTCGAAACAATATCTAGCGGGCACTCAACTCGCTGACAAAGTTTACCTGCGTGCAGAGAAATTTTACGCGGACAAAGATATACAGCTCATGCTGGGTACTCGAGCCACCCAAATCGACCCCAGTACAAAGACCATTAACTTAGACAATGGCGAAACCATTGCTTACGAAAAACTCCTCATCAGCACAGGCTCGCGCCCGCGCAAATTAAGCATTGAGGGCAGCGACCTATCGGGTATCCACTACCTACGTACAATGGATGATGTAGATGGCATTCGCGCAGACGTTAAGCCTGGCGCCAATCTGGTCATTGTCGGCGGCGGCTACATTGGCCTAGAAGTAGCAGCAGTTGGCATAGAACTGGGCATGAATGTCCACGTGCTAGAAATGGAAGAACGCATTTTACAGCGCGTCACCACACCTGAGATGTCGGCCTACTACCACAAACTGCACACTGATCGCGGCGTACACATACACACCCAAACCGGGGTCACCGGTTTCTCCGGCAACGATAGCGTAGAAAAAGTGTTATGTGGCGACGAAAACTTTGATGCAGACATCGTTATTGTAGGCATTGGTATCATCCCAAATATTGAGATCGCTGAAGAGGCAGGCATTCACTGTGACAACGGCATTGTGGTAGATGACCACTGCCGCACATCGGACCCAGATATCTATGCCGCGGGTGACTGCACCAATCACCCTAACCCGCTGATGAATAAGCGCCTGCGGTTGGAGTCTGTACCCAACGCAATGGATCAAGCGCGGGTAAGTACCGCCAACATGCTTGGCGATGACAAAGTCTACGCAGCTATTCCTTGGTTCTGGTCAGATCAATACGAACTTAAACTACAGATGGTCGGCTTTTCAGCGGACGGCGACAGCCAAGTGTTGCGCGGCGACATGGACACCCATCAATTTGCAATATTCTACTTAAAGGAAGGCAAAGTAGTTGCAGCGGATGCGGTTAATAGCCCGAAAGAATTTATGCTATGCAAGCAAATGATAGGTAAATCCGCTGACCCAGCCCAATTAGCAAACCCAGAAACCGACCTGAAATCGCTGCTAGCCTAACAGACAGAAAGCTGACGAGCGCGCAGCAGGCAATCAAAGAAAAAAGAAAAAAAGGAGCAAGTAGCTCGCTTTTTTATTACTCGTTATTAATAAACTAAGCGGCCTGCCTGTCTACAGACTTAAAGCCCAAGCACCTGCTTTGCGATAATGTTATGCTGGATTTCAGATGAGCCACCTGCAATAGTATAGCCTCGATGATGGAAGCTCCCTGAGGCCACGTATTCAGCCCACGCCGGCACTACTGGACCTTCTTCCGAGTGACTGGAGTCTTTTGGCAAGACTAAATAATCCACCATGCGGAACAACAACTCATCCTGAGCTTGAACCAATTCACTGCCCTTGAGCTTCAACATACTTGGCTCAGCACCAACTTGAGCGCCAGCGTCCGCCTCAGTCAAAATCCGTAAACTGGTCATTTCCAGCGCCCGCAGCCGAATTTCTAGCCGACTAATTTCATCCTGCACGTCGCTGGACAGATCGATACCGCGATCTGTTTGCGCGGCCAACACATCACGCACATTGCCGAGAATGCGCTTATTTTCCGCCACACGAGAAACCAACATGCGTTCGTCTCCGAGCAAACTTTTTGCCACAGTCCAACCGCGGTCTTCCTCGCCTAAACGCTGACTCACTGGCACACGCACGCCGTCAAAAAACACCTGATTCCATAGGCGCTTGCCATTAAATGCGAACAGGGGTTCCACGCTCACGCCAGCGGAAGAAAGATCAAACAGCACAAAGCTAATCCCTTTTTGTTGTTGCACATCGTGATTAGTGCGCACCAAGCAGAAGATCCAATCCGCCATTTCAGCACCGGAAGTCCATATTTTTGAACCGGTAACCAGATAGTCGTCGCCATCTTTATCCGCCCGCGTACGCACACTAGCCAAATCAGAACCTGCCTGAGGCTCCGAATAGCCTTGGCAAAACCATAATTCTGCGTTGCGAATTTTCGGCAACCAGTCGGCTTTTTGCTCAGCATTACCATATTTGATAATGGCTGGCCCCACCATATTGAAACTAAAACCAGACAATTGCGGCGCATGATGAGCACGGCAGGCCACATCAAAGATATGACGCTGGACGAGATTCCAACCGGTACCACCATGCTCCACAGGCCAACTGGGCGCGACCCAGCCACGAGCATTTAGAATTTTAGTCCATTCGCCTAATTCCTGTTTCGACACACTGGCGCCAAAGCGGACTTTATCAGCTACTGACTTAGATAAATTCTCACGCAAAAATTCTTCAACTTCTGCCTTAAACGCATCTTGCTCTAGCGTTAAATCAAAACGCATCCTGCCTCCCCAAATTTTCCCTACTTGAGATATTACCCCTAATCGACGCTAAATCTACCACCCGCCTTTATCCCAGCCTATCCGAAAGTAACCTTTACATAACCTAGACTCATAAAATTTTTTCTGTATCAAGAAAAGCGAAATCTTCAAACCAGTGTTAAACTTGAGACATGCCAAACACCACAATAGAAATCAGTAAAGAATATCTGCATTTTGCCGCAGCACACTTCACCTTGTTCAGCGCGACTGAGCGAGAGAATCTGCACGGGCACAACTTTCAAGTGACCTTAGATGCAGATGCGCCCATGCAGGACGATGGCCTCACTTTCGACTACAACATTTTGAAGAAAGCCGTTAAAAAATTATGCGACGATCTAGATGAGCAAGTGCTAATGCCCACGCGCTCTCCGTATTTGGAAATAGACAAACAAGAAGACTATACCTATGCCGTTTTCAATGGAGAACGTATTCCATTTTTAAAACGAGATATCACTCTTTTACCTATTCGTAATATTACTGTAGAGGAACTGGCTCAGTACTTACTCGCAAAGCTGCTTGAGCGCGAAGACATCCGAGCTTTGTCAATAGATCACATGCTATTACGCTGCGCCTCCGGTGAAGGCCAATGGGCCAGTGCCAAGTGGAGTCCATGCGAGTAACAAGCTTGTAAAGTGCCAACTACACTCGACCAAGTTTAGATCTAACTCGTGGAAACCTTATGAAAAATTTAGTCATCACCGGCGCGAGCTCCGGCATCGGCCAAGCCACAGCATCGTTGTTTAACACGGCGGGTTATAACGTTATAAATTTGTCTAGGAGACCTTGCCCAGACGCTGAGATCACCAGCATTACTTGTGACCTGTCGCAGCCAAGCTTCAGCCAAGAAATCGGAGCGCAGCTCAAAGAGTTATTAGGTGGAACTAGAGAAACTGTAATGATTCATAACGCCGCTCTCCTCGCAAAAGACAGTGTTAGCACAACGAATTCAAATGAGTTCCGACGAATATTGGAAATCAATTTAGTCGCCCCTAACAGCCTCAACCAGATGTTGATCCCCCTAATGGGCAAGGGTTCGAGTATTCTTTACGTTGGCTCTACTCTGGGTGAGAAAGCGGTACCCAACAGCTTTAGCTATGTGACTAGCAAACATGCCTGCATAGGCATGATGCGCTCCACATGCCAAGACCTAGCAGGTACTGGCATTCATACTGCTTGCGTTAACCCCGGCTTCACGGACACTGAAATGCTACGCGCCCATGTACCCGCAGATGTGATGCCACAAATTGCAGCAATGAGCGCATTCGAGCGATTAATTCGACCCAAAGAAATCGCGCAGACGTTGTTGTTTGCGGCGCAAAGCCCAGTTCTAAACGGCGCAGTAATCAATGCAAACTTGGGGCAAGTGGAGCGCTAGATACGCTCTGCCTATCTATGTCTTTTTTCCAATGAGTTTTCAAAAAGACTATTATGAAATCTCTTGAGTAAAACGCAGTCCCAGGCTCAGTCAATACGCAGACCCTTCCCCATATTCACCACACCATCAGTGGCATAACCAAGAGATACATAAAAGGCTAAAACAGCGACGTTTGCACAGCGCACCCGTAGATTGATCTTCGAGTAGCCTAAACCATCTAAAACCTGCTCCGCAGCAGGCATCGTCAACCGGCCGTAAGGCTTGCAACGATGATTGGGATTTACTGCCTGGTGATTGATCCAACCGCGATGGCCCTCGTAACCCATTAGGTCACTGGCAATCGCCTCACCTTAAAGCTCGCCGAGTAATGTCAGATCTGGGTTAGCGGCCAGCTTTCGTTCAATGTCTTTGTACGAATCATTCACAGCAGTGGTTAAATCCCAGCAAGGCGCGATTACTTGATCAAGATCCGATGCTTAGTGAAGTCGTACTTTCATAGCGGGCCCACTAGAACCTAAATAAGTTATCAATTACAGCCGAGAGCATTGCCGAAGCAACTCAATTCCAATAAACATTTACTTCTTATGAATCTGACGCTTCTTCGTTCGGTTTTAGCCCAAGATAAGGTCGCAGATATGCCACCGCCATGTACAACGGTCCCGTGTCTATTGCCGCGATCAATAGCTTAAAAACATAGCCTGAAGCGATGTACACCATAAGCTGTGGCCATATTGGCAAAGTTGCATTAATGGGTAACGCGTTTGCATAGAAGTGAGTGACCAAAATCACCGCAGTTGTGTCGACAATTTGGCTGACCATTGTGGAAGCATTATTTCGCAACCAAAGATGCTTGCCGTTAGTTACACGTTTCCAAAAGTGGAACAATTTCACATCACAAAACTGCGCTGCTAAATAGGCTATCATTGATGCCGCAACAGCGCCAAAGGCCAGTTCGCGAACTTCAAAAAATACTGGTTCTCGTCCTGCCTCGTCCACTAGTACCTGACCCGTCACTGGGTCCATACCACTGCCAGGCAAAATACCGCCCAGCCAGAGCAAAAAGACTACCCAAACATTCAGCAGCAAACCTACCCAAACCATATCTTGGGCTTTCTTTTCACCGTATAACTCACTGATTAAGTCTGTACAAAGAAAGGTTATTGGATAGGGCAATACGCCTACCGCAACAAACATGGGAATTTCGAAACCGAAAATATTGAAGGACAAATCTAAAAATCGGCTGATACCAAGCACGTTAAGCAGCGCCAAAGTGCCCAAAAACACACCGGATAGAATTAGGAAAACGCGTTGTCTGCGTCTTTGATAATCTATCGAAGTATCACTCGATCTATCCATCATAGCCCAGCCTATCTGTCCTTTTTTCGCTAATACCACTCAGCGCAGGTTAGCATCCTAACGAGGCGTTACTAACCATTCTTGGTTAACACAGTTGTCCAAACGACCACCGCTGAGATATTTTACAATCAATTCACCACCCTTATAACGCATGTCATATACGCTTTCTGGGGTGAAGAATGCTGAGTGAGGCGTAAGCAACAAACGATGATCTATCCACTCTTCATCCGCGGCCCAAGCTTTAATCAAAGGGTGATCCGGGTTCGCAGGCTCTTCTGGCAAAACGTCTAAGCCACACGCTTGAATCTTATCTGCCTTCATGGCTTTGTACAGCCCATCAAGGTCTATGATCGGACCACGAGCAGTATTGATTAAAATCAATCCCGGTTTAGAGTGCGATAACACATCAAAATTAATCAGCTTTTCAGTGCTCTCGGAGAGCGGCGCGTGCAAACTAACAACATCCGCCTGTGCGAAAAGTTCTTCCAACGTATGGACGCGACGAATACCAATAGACAACTCCGCCCCGTTTTCGCGGTTGGGATCATACATTACCACATCCATACCAAACGCTTTTGCACGCAGCGCAGCCGCTGTACCAATACGCCCCAAGCCAACCACGCCAAACACACATGCCGACAGGCGCTTACCAAAAGGGCTCAACGCAGGACGCCAGAGGCCTTTAGGATCTTGCTTTAACTCGCGGGTGTGGAAGGTGATGCCCTTCATCAGTGACAACATCAGCGCCATGGCATGGTCCGCTACTTCTTGAGTACCGTAATCAGGCACATTGCAAACAGGAATACCCATTTGAGCCCAGGCCTTGCTGTCTATGTTGTCGAACCCGACTTTAGGTGTGGCAAAAATTCTGCACTTGGTCATTTTTTCGCGGTATTCAGCGGGAATATCATTAACGCTGACCACGGCGTCGCAGTTCGCCCACTGCTCATCAGTGACATCGATATAGCGCTCGGAAAACTCTGCCGTATGTTCGCCAACGCTAGATTCTTCAATTGCACGTCCATCAGGCCAGCGCATTGCAGGCCAAAGTATTCTAAAAGTCATAATTCCTTTCCCACAACAAGATAACTAGAGCTAATGATATTACAGACCACCCAGTGTTTCTGCTAGTAACGCAACGCTGCCCCGCAGTTCAACTTCTTCAAGGCCAGCCACTCTTATCCGCGTTGCTATAAGGTGAGTCATACCCAAGCGCTGCCTGTACTCATCAACTCGCTCGCGCACATAGCTTGGCTCGCCAATAATCGTCCAATCATCCAATGTCTCGCCCTCCCCCAGCCTGCTATTTTCGCTCTGTTCAAGCATAAGCTGACGCAATTTTTCTATTTGCCTAACCTCCTTGCTCACAAACACCGTGCGCATTAGCGGCACGTCACTGGGTTTAGCAACGCCCTCTTCCTCTGCTGCGAATCGATGTTGGGCATAGTTTTGCTCTAGAGTGGACATGCTTTCCATAGGCGAAGACAAGTAAGGTAAACCCAGTCTACCGGCTTGAGCTAAGGCTTTGGGACCAAAAGCTGCCACCCAAATAGGTGGATGAGGTTGCTGAATGGGTCTCGGATGTACCTCAACGGCATTATCCGGATTCTCATCTAGGGTGATGGCTTCCCCCATCCAAGCCCGCTTCATTAGGTCTAATGTCCAAGCGAATATTTTACGCTTTTGCGCGACAGGCACATGGTAAGCACGCAGCATTTCAGGGGCGTAACCTCGGCCAACGCCGAGCATTAAGCGGCCACCACTCAGCCGATCTAGTACCACAACCTGTTCGGCGGCCTGTAAGGGATTACGCAGGGTCAAAAGAAAGGAGGTTGTACCAAGACGAATACTTTGAGTGGCACCGGCAATACTAGCGAGCAGCATTAAAGGGTCTGGAATCGCTTGCGGACCAAAATGATTCTCGGGCACCCAAATAGACTGATAGCCCTGAGCTTCAGCAAATTGTGCCTGGTCGCACAAACTTGCCGCCGACATATCATGAAAGTTCCAGGGCGTAAGCCCCAGATGAAGAGGAGTAAGCCCTGAATCAGGCGATGCCTGCCCATGCTCGGGAGAACTTGCAGTGCCCTCAACCGAGTTTTGCTCTTTAGGTTTATCCACCAACTTAGTGTCTCTGCTTTATGGAGATTTTAAAGGGCTTATATGTACGCGCTAATGTCCATTTTTTTAACCGCCCAGACCTATATTATTGCTCTTTTATTTTACTTCTTGTTTAGTCAAGTACTTCTAAATTCAGCTCTTATCTATCCCAGCTCTTTTTGCCCAAGCCCATTTATATTTAACATTCTTCGCCTACCGTGCCTTTACGTCGCGCTTACTGGCGCGCTTGCTCTTGGTATTGCATCAAAAACATCGCCTGAATTGTGGCTCGCACTGCAATCAGATGCTGGATCTGGGCAAAATCTTGATAAAGCGGGTCATCTTTGAGCAGCAAGCATTGCTCACCGTCACCACAGGTAAATTCCGCACGCACACCAAAGTTATTGCCTGCAGTACCATAAGTACCGAACTCTTCTTTGTTTTTAGCTGGCTGCCAATAAGAAGCCCAAGTTGTTGGGAAACCATCAATATTCTTTTCGACGTTTCTTAAAGTTTCAACCGCAGTGCGCCGCACCAATGTGTTCATGGCTGTGGCTATGTCGGCTTTATCCAAAAGGTAATTTGGCTCCAAATCAGCGCAGTAGTTGCCCAATGCTTTTTGCAGGCCGCGCACATCCACTGGGAATTTGTCAAACCGGTCAGAAAAGGAGAAGCGCCACCACCGACCAGTAAATACCGGAACCACTTTGGCAGGAGAAGTCACATCTTGCACATAGCTGAGAATACGCCCAAAAATGCTTAAGCGTTGTTGCCGCTGATCTGATTCCGACAACTCTTTAAGCAGAACGTTTAAGTGAGTGTCAAAACGCGTGTCAATCATCCCAAGCACAGGTTTCACTTCATCACCCATAGGATTGTAATAATTCCATCTAAACATGCGCACAAAAACATTGCTCCCAGCCTGAGCAACATTAGCTTTAACTATATAGCGCGTATCTAAGGCACTGAGTCGCTCATCTGGCGCAAGATCAGGCAGGGACTCGCAGCGACTCATTTGTTTGGCCGCCATAAATGTTATTTGCTGGTGAACATCACCCTCGTAGGCAAACGCAACAGGCACAAATGGGCCTAAGTTAAACGCCGTAAAAAGGAGGAATTTCTTCCAGAATATGGACCTGTTCATCGGTTTCCAGTTGTTCCAGTAATTGCTGAATAGTTTGCCCTGTTCCAGGCCATTGAGTATTAGGAATGAGCTCACACGCAGGCTGCAACACAAACAGCCGGTCAATGGCACGAGGGTGCGGCAAGGTAAACTCTTCACTGTTGCGCACTTCTTCGTGAAATAGCAGCAAGTCTAAGTCCAACTCCCTAGGAGCATTGCGCATATATTTTTTGCGACGACCAAAGTCATGCTCTATTGCCTTTAGCGCACTGAGCAAAGCCTCTGGCGTAAGGCCATCCTTGGGTTCAAAAACTACCGCGCAGTTAATGAAATCGCCAGATTCGGGCGGGCAATTTACCGGCGAAGTACGCAATAATCGTGCACTTTTCAAAGTAGCAGTCTGCGCAAAATCCTGCAGCGCCTCAATAGCAGCTACAACTGTGTCCGTTGAATCACCCTGATTTGAACCCAGACCGATCAAAACCATTGCAAGCACCCTAAGTTGTTCTTTTTATTAGGTAGTGTGTCGAGACCTAAAGTCATATTGCAGACTCAACTGTCATACTACCACCCCAAGCGCGCCGGTCGCAGAGGGATTTGTTTAAAACACATCAAATATTTGGCCACCCTCCAATTACCAATCCAGCGCCGCATCTCAGCGAGCTATAGCAATCCTTTGGTTGCTTTGGCAACATGTAAAACAGATATTTTAGAAATCGCGGGGACAGATCATGAAGGCAGCAGTACTAAGAGAAATCAATAAACCTTTAGAAATTGAAGAAGTTCAATATGGCAACCCAGCGCCGCGAGAAGTGCTGATACGCACGATAGCCGCCGGTGTCTGCCACTCTGACCTGCACTTTCAAAACGGTTCCTACCCCTATCAACTGCCAGCAATTCTGGGTCATGAATCTGCTGGCATTGTAGAAGCGGTTGGCTCAGACGTGACCTACGTAAAAAAAGGCGACCATGTTATTACTTGTCTCTCGGCATTTTGTGGCCACTGCGAGCCGTGTATTACAGGACGCATGTCTTTATGTGCAGAACCTGAGCTACAACGCGACGAGGATGGACCAAGCCGCTTAGCGAAAAACGACGAAAAGATTTCTCAATTCCTAAACCTATCTTCCTTCGCAGAATATATGTTGGTGCACGAACACACAGTGGCAAAAATACGCGACGACATGCCCATGGATATTGCAGCTCTAATTGGCTGTGGCGTAACCACAGGCGTGGGCGCGGTTATTCACACTGCCAAAGTAGAGCCGGGTAGCACCGTTGCGGTTATAGGTTGTGGTGGCGTTGGGTTGTCAGCCATCAATGGCGCGGCTCTTGCTGGGGCAGCGCGCATCATCGCCATCGATATGGTGGCTAGTAAGTTAGAATTGGCGCGCAAGTTCGGGGCTACCGACGTCATCAATGCCGCTGAAGTAGACCCAGTGGAAGCGGTTCGGGAAATGACTAAGGGCGGCGTTCACTATTCTTTTGAAGCCATCGGATTGGCAAAGACGGCACAGCAATCTTTCAAAATGCTCGGCATGGGCGGCACCGCTACAATCATCGGCATGATTCCGGTTGGCACTATGGTTGAACTACACGGACCAGAGTTCCTGATGGAGAGAAAGATGCAGGGCTCCAACATGGGGTCAAATAGATTCCGAGTAGATATGCCTAGATTTGTCGACTTGTATTTACAAGGTCGCCTACATTTGGACGAATTGATCTCGCGCAGAATTAAACTAGAAGATGTTAACGATGGCCTTGCAGCATTAGAAACAGGGGAAGTTGCCCGTAGCGTTATTATGTTCGACTAG
>CAJWNY010000051.1 GCA_913043815.1 uncultured Gammaproteobacteria bacterium | reverse complement strand
CAAGCTCTTCGCGAACGAAAGGCTTAAATGGGGTGGACGATGGGGTTTGAACCCACGACCGCCGGAATCACAATCCGGAGCTCTACCAACTGAGCTACGCCCACCATTGTGGCGCGAATTATAGGGATGTGTTCATCAGGACGCCAGAGGTTTTCAGTCTTCTCGTGGAATAGATCACAAATTAGGTATTTAAAATTATCGGTTCTATAAATAGGGCTGTAGAAGGTGGATTTACCTTAAGAACCTAAAGCCCTAGATGTTTAGTTGCTAGAAAAGCGGAATGAAAAGCGGGAATCGAGAACTGACTTATATCTAGGGGCACAGGGAGTCGAACCCCGAACCTACGCCTTAGAAGGGCGTTGCTCTATCCAGTTGAGCTATACCCCCAGATATAAGCCACCTCTTCAATCGATAGATTTGATTACTTGCAAGGATTGAAGATATTTTGGTTGCACGCTGGAATGAGCCTCCAAACGCCGATAAAAATGGTCGGGGTAGAGAGATTCGAACTCCCGACATCCTGCTCCCAAAGCAGGCGCGCTACCAGACTGCGCTATACCCCGAACACTGCATCAAAGGAACTGCAGATCGGAGAGCATCATACTGTTCAAAAAAATAGTGGTCAAACTACTTCGATGCTTTTTAAACAATATTGTCTTTATTCGACACTGAACGCGCCTTAACTGTGTCGAGTAGCAAAAAAACTTGGTTCGAAAGTTAGTGAAAGCTCAAACTGAGTAGTAAACTGTCGTTTTAGGAGAACACATGACCGCGCAGATACTAGACGGCAACGCATTGGCCAAATCTATACGCAGTGATCTAAAAGCTGATATCGCACGGTGGCAAGAAAAGGGATTTCGTGCCCCTGGTTTGGCGGTGATCTTAGTCGGCAACGACCCGGCTTCAGAAGTCTATGTCAATGGTAAGCGTCGGGACTGCGAAGAAATAGGATTACACTCCGAAGCACAGCACCTGCCCGACAGCGTCACTCAAGCAGAACTAGAACAGCGAATTGCTGCGCTGAACGAAGATCCCAAAATTGACGGTATCTTGGTGCAAACTCCCCTACCCGCCCACTTGGATGAAGACCGAATAATCGACGCTATTCTCCCTCACAAAGATGTTGATGGATTTCACGCCTACAATCTTGGCCGCCTAGCTTTGCGCAGACCTACATTACGCAGCTGCACGCCAAAGGGCATTATGCGCATGCTTAATTACATCAATGCACCGTTTAAAGATCTTACCGCCACCATAATCGGCGCCTCAAATCATGTAGGCAGACCCATGGGTTTAGAGCTTTTACTGGCGGGAAGCACTGTGACAACCGCGCACAAGTTCACCAAAAATACGCCTGATATTGTTCGCCAGTCAGACTTGGTCATCAGCGCAGTGGGCAAGCCGGGGTTAGTGCAAGGGGAATGGATAAAACCAGGCGCTATTGTTATTGACGTAGGCATCACCAGAGGCGCAAACAACAAACTCTTTGGGGATGTGGAATTTGCTGCAGCTAAAGAAGTTGCCAGTTGGATCACTCCTGTGCCTGGAGGCGTTGGCCCCATGACTCGAGTAGCCCTACTACAAAACACAATGCAAGCCGCCGCGGCAAATCTTGGCATAGACTGGGTAAATGAATGATGCTGCGGATTTTTCTTTCGGATTTACATTTAGACGATCCTCAAAGCCGTATTTTTAATGGTTTCGCAGCGTGTCTGAGATCAGAATCAAAACAAGTAGATGAAATTTACATCCTCGGTGATTTGGTGGAAATGTGGATTGGCGATGACGATGACAGCCCTATAGCTTTAGCCCTCGCCGATTTGCTACAAACCATATCTAAACGCTGCGCGGTTTTTCTCATGCACGGCAATCGTGACTTTCTTTTTGGATCCAAATTCGCAGACCGAACAGGCGTCACGCTAATCGACGACCCATCAACCCTGGATGATAGCATCGTCCTGTCCCATGGCGACGCCCTGTGCACAGACGACAGCGCCTATCAGGAATTGCGCGAAATTTTACGCGGGGAAGTTTGGCAAAACGAGACTTTAAGTAAATCGCTGGCGGAAAGGCAGATATTTGGCAAAGCCCTACGCGCAGAGAGCATTGCCAATAATGCCAACAAATCTTCAGCTATTATGGACGTTAACGCTGATGCCGTTACTGATCTAATTGGCGCCAATATCAAAACATTCATCCATGGCCACACACATCGGCCCGGCATTCACCAAATTGCTGAAAGAAAGGCAGAGCGAATTGTTTTGGGTGATTGGGGAGACTGCGGCTGGCTGTGCCGCCAAGTTAACGACACATTCTCTTTAGAGTGTTTTAACTTGGCACACCGCTATGAAATCTGAACTGCTCGTCCCAACCAGTGATCATTTCGCGATCTAGCTCTAAAAACGCGTCTATACGCTGTTCAATATCTACCCTACAACCTGTGCGATCGTTCACCGCCCGAGCTAAAGACAAGTAGTCTTGGAAGTGCCGGGCTTCAGAGTTAAGCAAAGTTCTATAAAGATTGCCCATAGCATCAGGAACAACACCAATCAGGCTAGCAAATCGCTCACATGAGCGCGCCTCCACTACGGCACCGCAAACCAATTGATCTATTAACCTCATAGGTTCTTGCTTATTTATTTGCCCATGCAGACCTTGAGCATATCTAGCAGAAGTCATTTGTTGGTAGGCGACCCCTTGAGCTTCCATCAAATCTAAAACCTGCTCAAAGTGGCGTAATTCTTCTCTAGCGAGCTTGGACATTTTGTGGAGCACATCGCCGTGATCCACATAACGATAAATCATACTCAGAGCAGTACTCGCCGCCTTCTTTTCACAATTCGCATGATCAATCAATAGTTCAGGCAAATGCCTAGGAGCTGCGTCTAGCCAGGCTTGAGGAGTTGGGGTACGTATAAATGCCTTAACTCGGGCCACCGCTTTCTCAGCCGCCGCGTTCATAGCGGCACCTTAAAGTTACGCTCATAGTGCGCTTTTGACCGCCGATAAGTTTCCGCGTCTAGGGCCTGCAAAACCGTTAGGGTGTCCGTTTGATTAGGATTAGAGTTGGGTGAAATTGGCGGGACGAAATCAGCAGAAGTCGCCAGACCCGCTTCGTTCAAACACTTGTTGTCGCGAACCATACAACGCAGCAATTGATAACGCTGCTCATTGGGATCGAGATCATCTAAGCTGGCTTCGCAACAAGCGGCCAAATAGCGTGCCGCGTCAATGCGTACCAACAAATGCTCTAAAACCTCATTTCGTAAATTGGTCAAACGCTCCCAGATTAATCCCTGCTGGTCTTTGTCATAACCATTCCACTGTACTATTTCGTGGGAGAAGCGCTTACAGCCCCGGCAGACCAAATCACCGTAAGTTGTTGAACAAATACCTACGCAAGGCGTTCTATTTTTCAGTTGCACTACTATTTTTCCTGAAGTTTGGGCTGTATTTATCTGATCTTTATTTATTCGGTCTTCAACGAAGAAAAATTTCTGACTTACGTATAGCACTTGTTAGAATAGTTTTGCCATAGGCAATACGCTAACAAAAAACACCTCACCCCAGCTAATATTTGCTAGGCGTGATTATGTAAATCTAATACGTTGGTGTGAGACGAAAAATCCAACTCTTGTTGATTTTTAGTTACGTCATTACGCGCAGCGGATATTCGTCGAAGGTAGTCCTCGCCGACATCACCAGTAATGTATTTGCCGTCAAAAGCAGAACATTCAAAGTCGTCCACATGTGGGTTCCCTTCGTGGGTACTTGCCTTTAGATCTTTGATGGTCTGATACATCAGCCAATCTGCGCCTATTTCCCGCGCCACTTCTTCGTCAGTGCGCCCATGCGCAACGAACTCTTCTCGCGCCGGCATGTCTATACCGTAAACGTTTTGATATCTCAGCGCGGGTGCTGCAGATGCCATATAAACATTACGCGCGCCAGCCTCACGCGCGAGTTGAATGATCTTTCTAATAGTTGTACCGCGGACGATAGAATCATCCACCAGTAAGACGTTCTTACCTTTAAATTCTAGCTCTACGGGATTTAATTTTTGCCGCACGGAGTTCCGGCGCTGCTTTTGACCGGACATTATAAACGTACGCCCGATATAACGATTCTTCACAAAGCCCTCGCGGTACTTTGTATTAAGCTCATGGGCCAGAGGTAACGCAGCAGTTCGGCCCGTATCGGGAATAGGTATAACCACATCTATGTCGTGATCATTTTGTGAATATTGTGCCAAAATTCTTTTGGCAAGGTGCTCCCCCATGCGCAAACGACTTTTGTATACCGAAATGTTATCAATAATGGAGTCAGGGCGTGCGAAGTAAACGTGCTCAAAAATGCAAGGCACCAGCTGGGAACGTGCCGCACATTGCTGTTTAAAAACTTGGCCATCATTAGAAATAAAAATCGCTTCCCCGGGCGCAACATCTGCTATGCGGGTAAAGCCTAAAATATCTAGCGCCACGGATTCTGAAGCAATCATGTACTCGGTACCGCTCTCTACTTCTCTTGATCCGTAAACCAATGGGCGAATACCATAGGGGTCGCGAAAGCCTAAAATGCCCGACCCAATGACCATTGCTACAACTGCATAGGCACCTTTACAGCGTTGATGGACAGCCCCAACGGCCTTAAACATTTCTGTAGGCGATGGGTCTAAAGCGTGCAGCGTGTTGAGTTCGTTAGCCAACACGTTGAGCAGTACTTCTGAATCGCTACTGGTGTTGATATGACGCAAGTCTTCCAGAAAAAGGTCTTGCTCAAGTTCTTTCGCATTGGTCAGATTCCCGTTGTGAGCAAGCGCAATACCATAGGGCGAGTTTACATAGAGCGGCTGGGATTCTGCGGAACTGGCTGTACCAGCGGTGGGGTATCTAACCTGACCAAGGCCTATGTGCCCTTTGAGTTGTTCCATATGGTGGTCTTGAAAAACGCTAGGCACTAACCCATTGTCTTTGCGCAGGAAACAACGATGCCCGTCACTGGTCACCATGCCCGCCGCATCTTGCCCTCGATGTTGAAGCATCGTCAGAGCATCATAGATGTCTTGGTTCACGGCACCACGGCCTACCACACCGACGATTCCACACATAAACGGTCCCCTAGAGAGTAAGCAATTTAGTCATCATAAAACGAAGAATCATCTGGGAGCGGCGCATCAGAGTAATCAATACTCTCGCCCTCGCCCTGCAATTGGTCTATTTCGTCGCCAAAACGACCAATCCCACTTAATATTTCATCTTCAAAATCGAGAAAAATATATTTCAATTCAGATTGTTCCCAGAAGGAGCTTGCTGAGGAAAAACTCTGAAATAGCATCAACATGACGGTGACCAAAAGCACGCCTCTGGCGGCGCCAAAGCCAAACCCGAGTAACCGATCGGTGGCCGAGAGCCCCGTGGTTTCAATTACTTTACCGAAGGCCCACTGCAGCCCTCTACCAGAAATAAGAACGGCAAACAGCACGATAACGAAGGCAGCAATTTGACTGAGCTGCCCACCACCTAGATATTCGTCGTATTCAATTGCAAGACCAGGCCCAAAAACGATACCTGCGATAAAGCCGCCTACCCAGACCGCAAGAGAAACTGCTTCTTTAACCAATCCCCTTGAAAGCCCGATGATTGAGGAAATCACCACAATGCCTATTATGACGTAATCTAAGTGGGCCATTTGCTCTACTCTCGCCTATTGAGTCATATCAACGACAATTGCATCAACGTCATATTTCTTCGCTAAAACGTCGCGCATTTCGTCCGAATCAGTATGACTTAGCAACGGCCCGACTGCGACACGATAACGCACTTTTTCAACCTTATTTGCGCCGCGGCCAATATCTAAAAATGAAGAAACGAAAGCCGCGCTGCCCTCCGCTCGAAGCTTTTCACGAAATACTCGAGCGTTTTTGAGATTTACAAATGTAGCTAATTGCACCGCGAATACCGAGCTATCTTGCCTTACTGGCGTAAGTATAGGCTCGCCAAACAGCGTTCGGTGAGGCTCCGTACTGAAGCCTTTGCTATCCACCTTTGCGCGCAGCTGGGTTACTTTTTCAACCACATCAGATGTGGGCACGACTTCATCGTATATGGGAAAACCTACCCCACTGCCTGCATCGCTATCTGCCTCAGCTGCCCTCTGTGCCTGATCATACAATTTGTGGACGGGCTCTGATGCACTTTGTCGGGTGGGACTGTCCAATAACATTGGCAGTACAATCACGCCCACAGACATCAAAAAAACAGCGCCGATTGTTCTGTAACGTATATTTTCCTGCATATTCTATTGCACCAGCCATGTACTCTGTTCGACACAATTAAATGAACCGAATAGAAGAATAACACTACCGGGTGATGTTGCCGACAAGGCATGTTCTAGCCCTTGCTGCATCGTGTCGAAGCAAGGTGCGGAGATATTCATTGATTGCGCCAGTTGCTTACTTGACAAGGACCTATCACCATGGCTGCTGACTAATGCCCAAGGGGCGCTCGAGAGATTGGCCAAGGCCTTATATACATCTGCATGGTCTTTACCACTCAACATACAACAAACAATATGATCAGGAATCAGCTGCCGAGCGTGTAGTTCGTGCCATAAAAAGTTTACACCGGCTGCGTTGTGACCCACGTCATGCACACAGGTACGGCCTTGAATTTCCATAATTTGCAAACGTCCGGGCATGCTTATGTTTAGCGCCACGTCACAAAAGCATTCTTCCTGTACGTTAATTAACGTGCTCACCGCAGCGCAGGCCAAAGCTAAGTTATGGCAAGACAAGTCGCCCAAGGGAATGTCGTGAAACACGAGATCCGGCGTCTCCAAACGCCAGCTACATTGCTTCGGATCCGCAGTAATATGTAAATCAGCGCCTATCTGCATTGGCTGAAGCGATAAGTATTCGCAAGCGGCAAAAACACTTTGGGGCATGTCAGCCCCCAAAACTACTTGCTGAGGCGCCGCACGCAGAATGCCCGCTTTCTCAGCACCAATTTTTTCAAGCGTGTTACCCAAATATTCTTGGTGATCAAGTCCGATGCTGGTAATGACCGCAACATTGGCGTCGACTACATTAAAAGCATCTAAGCATCCACCCAACCCAATTTCAAGTATAGCAATGCTCACTGCGGCGTCTTTAAAACACCATAAAGCAGCAAGCGCACTAAATTCAAAGTAAGTTAACGGTAAGCCTTTACGCTCTGCCTCAACCGCAGCAAAAGCTGCGCATATTTTCTCGTCAGAGGCCTCGGCGCCGTTGATACGAATCCGCTCGTTAAAGCGGTTTATGTGCGGAGACAAAGTGGCGCCAACACTTTTTCCATGAGTGAGAAGGAGAGCTTCAATTGCTGTCGCGGTAGTACCCTTACCATTAGTGCCGGCAACTGTGATTATCTTCTGAGCCGGCTGCCCAAGATCAAGCCGTTGCAACATGTCTTGCATGCGGCTTAATCCCATATCGATCACTTGGTCATGCTGGCTGGAGATATGCGCCAACCAATTATTAAGGTCTGTCATCAGCTTTGTTGATCTAACCCCTGCCGAATGTCAGCAATTGTGTCTTGAAGGGATTGGCTGACAACAGCAGGGTCGCTTCCTGCTGCCATTTTTTCCACTAATACGCTGCCAACTACAACGCCGTCTGATTGCTCACTTAAGGCCGCCGCGGTTTGTGCATCGCGAATACCAAAACCAACACAAAGGGGAATCTCAGTAGTGGCCCGAAGCGCATTGGTGCGAATGCCCACTTCGTCGGTACGCACATTCCCAGCTCCGGTAATTCCCTTAAGCGACACGTAATAAATAAATCCAGATGCTTTGCTGATAATCTCTGCCGCGCGCACCTCAGTTGTAGTTGGAGCAATAAGATAGATTAAATCCATACTGCACGCCGCTAATTGAGCTTGTAATTCGTTACCCTCTTCTGGCGGCAAATTCACCATAATTAGACCATCAACCCCGGCGTAGGAAGCCTTGGTGGCAAAATCTTGCATAGCCAACACGGAATTCAAATAGCCCATTAAAATAATTGGCGTTTGGTCGTCTTGCTGACGAAACTCAGCCACCATATTCAACACCTGCTTCAAGGTGATGCCGCCGGCTAGTGCCCGCTCATTTGCGGCTTGAATAGTTGGCCCTTCAGCCTCTGGATCTGAAAACGGAATACCCAACTCAAGCAAATCTGCACCTCCAGCAACTAAGGCATGCAATCCGACTACAGTAAACGCTGGGCTTGGATCACCAGCAGTAATAAAGCTGATCAACGCCTTACGCCCTTGTTCTTTAAGCTGGGCAAAGATTCGTTTTATGCGTGTATTCGGACGCGCATGTGCCTCAGCAGTAATCATATCAATGTGATCCCATCAATATCGGCTACTGTGAGAATATCCTTGTCACCGCGACCACTGAGATTCACTAAAATTATATCTTCCTTGCTCATCTTCGGCGCATTAGCAACAACCCATGCCAAAGCATGACTCGTCTCCAACGCCGGCAAAATTCCTTCACGCTGATTCAATATACGAAACGCATGCATCGCCTCATCATCAGTAGCGCTAGAATAAGTAGCACGGCCAATGTCTTTTAAGTACGAGTGCTCGGGCCCCACACCCGGATAATCCAAACCCGCGGAAATTGAATGAGTTTCCATAATCTGACCATCGTCGTCTGACATCAGATAGGATCGGTTACCATGTAATACGCCTACCTTGCCATTGTTAAGAGGTGCGGCATGAGCGCCAGTATCAATGCCAAGACCGCCAGCTTCTACGCCAACAAGATCCACCTCTAAATCATTGATAAAGGGGTGGAAAATACCCATGGCATTCGAACCGCCGCCGACGCAAGCCACCACCACGCTTGGCAATCGACCCTCTTGCTCAAGCATTTGCGCCCTTGCTTCTTGGCCTATAATTGAAGCGAAATCTCGAACAACCATCGGATATGGATGCGGCCCTGCAACAGTGCCAATAATATAATGAGTGTTGTCAACATTCGTCACCCAATCGCGCATAGCCTCGTTCAACGCATCTTTTAAAGTTTTAGAACCAGAGGTGACAGGAATGACCCGTGCACCCATGAGTTTCATCCGATAAACGTTAAGGCTTTGGCGACGCACATCTTCTTCGCCCATGTAAACGTCGCACTCGAGCCCAAGCCGCGCTGCTACGGTGGCAGTGGCCACACCATGCTGCCCAGCGCCAGTTTCCGCTATCACACGGGGCTTACCCATACGTTTGGCTAGCAACGCCTGGCCAATGGTATTGCATATTTTATGCGCGCCGGTGTGATTAAGATCCTCGCGCTTTAAATAAATTGCAGCGCCGCCAAGCTCAGCAGTCATTCGCTCGGCCAAATACAATGGCGTTGGCCGCCCCACGTAATGCGTTAAATCATGATGAAGTTCGCGCTTAAATTCAGGATCGTGCTTCATCTGGTTGTAAAGAGCCGCAAAGTCATCTAGAGCATGGGTTAGCGTTTCGGCGACAAAACGGCCGCCAAATTCACCAAAGTGACCGTCTTCAGTCGGTTGGGCATAGTTGTTACTTTCGAATGCTTCAGACATTTTTTGCTTCCTTTATAAATCGATGAACAAGTTGCTGCTCTTTTACACCTTTCACGTCACCCTCTACGCCGCCGCTGACATCGACACCAAATGGAGCAGTCTGAGCAATTGCACTAGCAACATTTTCGGCCGTCAAGCCCCCAGCCAAAATGAGCTTAGTCTGACTATTTTTTGGCCATAACCGCCAATCAAATGTTTCGCCAGTGCCACCCGCTTCGGTTGGGTGATAAGTATCTAAAAGCAATGCCCATGCAGACTCGTACTGTTTCTCTATCAGGGTAAAATCAACGTCCGGACGCATGCGTAGCACCTTAATGAACGGCACATCAAACAATTCGCAGAACTCCGGGGACTCTTCCCCGTGAAACTGCAGTATGTCTAACGGCACGTCTTTCAGGACAGCCCTAACCTCACGCTCACTGTGGTTCACAAACAGGCCGATGCGTTCACAATTTGGTGCGTATTCACCTAGAGCGGAACTGATGCCTAAGGCTGCCTCAGTAGAGACAACACGAGGGCTGTTGGCATAAAAGTTAAGACCAATAGCCCCCGCTCCAGCGTCCGCAGCTTCTTTGGCATCGATAACCGAAGTAACTCCGCAAATTTTACACCACATAGGCCTATGCACATGAGCGGTCAAGCTGTTGTCTCCTAAAGTATTCCCATAATTGAACGTTACTATTGCTTGGGCGAATCGCTAGGCCAGTGAGGACTCCGTTGCTGCAAGTAAACGGCCATTGCACACTCAAAGACCTAACTGAGAAGTTCAGGCTGTGGTCACGGAGGACTTCCTTACAGGACAAACAGTAAGACCAAACATTCTGGTCGTAGACCTATATATTAGACTCTGAGTAGACACCAAGAAAGGTCTTTACCGGCTTATCTGCCTCTTCGTATTAATGTCTAAGTTTCTCTGAGCTGCGAAGTCCACAGCTCGAACCGCTCGAATACAAAGTTAAACCTTAAGATGAAAGCCTAAACCCTGGCTGTTAAACTAACGCGTTCAACAAAGGCACCTCCGGAGACGGTGGGAAATTAGCGCCAGGATAACTCACATGGGTTAGGTACAAACCTTGGGGTGGCGCAGTAGCGCCTAAATGCAGACGATCCTTTACTACCAATAAATCTCTCACCGAACGCGTGGGCGCTCCCATGCCTACGTCGCATAACGCAGAGGCAATGTTGCGGACCATATGCAAAAGAAAAGCACTAGCATCGATTTCCATTACGACAAAGTGCTCCTGACGGCGGACTTCACACCGATTCACTCGACGTTTAGGGCTCACTGACTGACAGCCAGCGGCGCGAAATGTAGTGAAGTCGTGCTCGCCAATAACCCATTGAGCCGCTCGGTGCATGGCATCTTGGTCTAAATTTTCAGTGCACCACGCTAAACCGTCGACAAATGGATTAAATCGACCACGATCGTAATAAACATAGTTGTAGCGCCTGGCAGTAGCTGTATAACGAGGATGGAAATTTTCCGGCGCCTGACGAACCCAGGCTATCTGGATAGATTTTGGGGTCAGCGAGTTGACCCCTTTCAACCATGCGACTAATGGCCGAACCGCAGATGTTGCGAAACTGATTATTTGGCCTGTGGCATGAACGCCAGCATCAGTGCGCCCTGCCGCCGCTATGCGTATTGGATGCGCGGCCACCTGACTCAGAGCCGCTTCAATATGTCCCTGCACAGTAGGTTGATCAATCTGGCGCTGCCAGCCATTGAACTCGTTGCCGCGATACTGAACACACATCACATAGACAGATTCTTGAGTTGGCCCAACGGCTATTGCAGTCGCGGCTTTCGAGTTTGTCATTTAATTAGACACTGCCTAAGCTAGGTATCTTTCGAATCATCTAACGCATCATCGATCCGCTGAATAATAGATTTCGCCAGCGCTTTTTGAGCGTCATCACCTTCAGCTTCAACTTCTTCCAACATCTCTCTGGCGCCGGTTTCATCTCCCATTTCTAAGTAAGCCTCAGCCAGTTTTAGACGCGTTGTATAAACCTCTGTATTGGACGTCTCCTCAAGAGGCATTTCATCTGCATCAAGACTGTCTAAGAAAGTTTCGTTCGTTTCTGTTGTTGCTGGTGCAGCCTCTTCGACAGGGGCAATCGACGGCTCAGCCGGAAACGACCCTTCCTGACCTTGCACAGATATTGGCGCCTCTTTTGTCTGCGCACCCTCTTCCAACGACTCTGCAGGATTCTCTTTAGCCTGTCGCTCAGTGTCGCTGTCCAATGCATCCAAATGACCGTCTTCTAGGGGGTTTTCGTCTAGCCATCTAGAATCCCCGCCATCACTTTCTGCCTCTCCAACCCAAGCATCTTCCAAGTTTTTCTTTCTCTCCGCCATTTGACGACGCAGCAGCATAACTATTATCAGAATCCCTAATATGCCGCCAGCAACAAACCAAACAACCTGCGCTGAATAACTACCCTGAGTTTCCTCAGCCATAATAAGGTCTATTTGGTCGTTTACGCTTTGGTCTATGTTCACCAGCTTAGAATCGTCCTCGGAATCTGAATTAGGATTGTTGGCGATCTCTTCTGCAAGATTTGCAGCGAAACTGGCATCGCCTTGACCACTAGCAGGAAAATCTTCAAATAAAGTCAGCGACTGACCAGAGATATCTTTATCTGCGCTAAGCTCGGAATCAAAACCAACTTCTATCTCTATCGTGGCTTCAGGCTGGAAGATGCGCACTTCACCGCGACGCTCAACTGGCGGTAAATCTGCGCCCAATTCGAACGGAACTGGTGCAGTTTTGTCACTACTTCTGTCGAGATCTTTTTGAATACTTTTTCGGTCGCTCTTTTGATAATTGCGCCATTGCGAGTGCTGACTTTCTACCGTATTTCGCGCAACTTTTTTGTCCACCGCCACTGCCTCCATGAAATTCGGAATACGCAGCAAGAAGCCCTTTTTAAGACCATTAATATTGTCATTGTTAAACGCATTTGGATTGAGGCGTTGAATTGCTAACATTTGTTGGGAAATTGAAACTCGCGAACCATCTCGTGTGCGCCCAGCTAGCCGCCAAAGGTTATCCGAGGATGTGGTCAGTACAGTGTTGTCCGCACCCAAAGCCGCTTGCGTAAATGGCACGTTCAAAGTTAAACCCTGAAGAAGGTCTCCATCACGCCAAGTCATGCGCAGCAGCAAATTCAGTTCTGGCTCGCGCAACGGGCTTTCACTGGAGATATCCAATTGCACCGACCCATCCGCCAACTCTTTAGGCTGAAAGAGAAACGTTTGATGTACCGAATAATAGGCAACGCCGTTATCAGAATAAGTGGAACGACTAGCCAGTCGGACTTTCAAACTAGCCAAATCAGCTGCAGAGACCTGTGGCAACTCAATGAATCCACTGACTCGCTGGCCGACAACAGACTCAACCGTAGCATCGATAAAATCAGCTGCGAGCGCCACGCTGTTAATAGTGCCCATCAAAAACAAACCACACACCATGGCGATTATACGGTTACAACGGAAACTCAACATGCAATCAACCCCATAGCGTTGCGGATACTTAGCTTTATTTCTTTATAATTTCGACTCACAAGACTGCAAATCGCCTTCACTTCACCCACAGCTTCATCAATTCCTCAGCAATCTGCACGCTGTTTAACGCAGCTCCCTTACGAACGTTATCAGCGACAACCCATAAATCAAGGCCATTAGGGTGCGATATATCCTTACGAATTCTGCTGACAAAAACTGGATCGGTACCCGCACCATCTTTAACAGGGGTAGCAAACTCGCCGTCGTTGCTGACCTTAAGCCCTGGAGCCGCGCTCAACAACTGTTTCGCCATTTCTACACTAATCGGCGTCTTGGTCTCGATATGCAGAGCTTCAGAGTGGCCATAGAAAACGGGCACACGAACACAGGTAGCGTTCACCTGAATGTTGTCATCTTCAAGAATTTTTTTCGTCTCCCACACCATCTTCATTTCTTCTTTAGTGTATCCGTTGTCCATAAACTTATCGATCTGGGGCACCGCATTGAAAGCAATCTGCGCAGGCATAACGTTCACTTCTATAGACTGACCATTTAGCAAGCTGGCCGTTTGCGAGGCCAGTTCTTTAATGCCACTGGCTCCAGCCCCTGACACCGCCTGGTAGGTAGCTACATTAATCCGAGTAATACCTACCGCATCATGAATGGGCTTTAACGCTGCAACCATCTGAATGGTTGAACAGTTTGGGTTGGCAATAATGTTGCGCGTGGTGTAACCCGCCACTCGGTGCGCATTCACTTCTGGCACAACCAGTGGAATTTCATCGTCGTAACGAAAGTGTGAGGTGTTGTCGATAACAACACACCCCTGGGCTGCCGCTTTAGGTGCAAATTCAGCAGAAATATCGCCACCTGCGGAAAACAAGCCTATCTGGGTTTCGCTGAAGTCAAATTCATCCAGCCGCTTAATCATTATTGATTTGCCATGAAACTGCAGACGTTTGCCTTCGGATCTCTCAGACGCCAACAAAAATAGTTCTTTTACTGGAAACTCGCGCTCCTGCAAAATTTCTAACAATGCTTCTCCCACAGCGCCAGTAGCACCCGCAATCGCGACATTCACACCATCTTCTAAATACACGTTATTACCTTCGTAGTTGTTTTAAATCAGGCGCGTGCCTAACTCTAATGAATCAGACTAAAGACGCTCTATCACTAACTCACCCATTGTGCGGCACCCTACAACGTCGTCCTTCGGGCCGGCTATGTCAGCGGTGCGGTAACCCTCGGCTAATACTTCGGCTACAGCTTTATCAATGTTGTTGGCTGCTGCTGGAATATCCAAGCTATAGCGGAACATCATGCCCACAGAGAGAATGGTGGCTAGCGGGTTGGCTATGTCTTTCCCTGCAATATCCGGCGCAGTGCCGTGGACTGGCTCATAAAGCCCAACACCACTGGCCGCTAAGGACGCTGAAGGCAACATACCCAAGCTGCCAGTTAACATTGCGGCCACATCGGACAGGATATCGCCAAACATATTGGTGGTCACAATGACATCAAACTGTTTTGGTGCACGTACTAATTGCATTGCCGCGTTGTCTACATACATATGCGATAATTCAACATCAGGATAATCGCCAGCTATAGAATTAACTACTTCGCGCCAAAGTTGGCTGACCTCAAGAACATTGGCTTTATCCACTGAGCATAGGCGCTTGTTTCTCTTACTCGCAAGCTCAAAGCCAACGCGCGCTATACGCTCTATCTCGTGCTCAGAATAAACCATGGTATTGAAACCAACCCGCTCATTGTCTCGGGTTTCAATACCACGTGGCTCACCAAAATAAATACCGCCAGTTAATTCGCGAATTATTAGAATATCTAGGTCGGCCACCAAGTCAGGTTTCAATGATGAGGCACTAGCTAAAGGGGCTGAAAGCAATGCAGGCCGCAGATTTGCGAACAAACCTAGGCCCTGGCGCAAACCAAGAAGCCCTTTCTCAGGTCGAGATGCCATGGGTAAATCGTCCCATTTTGGCCCGCCAACACCACCAAGTAAGACAGCATCGGCTGCCTTGGCTAACTTTAGCGTTTCAGCCGGTAAAGGGCTGCCAGTTTCGTCAATAGCAACACCGCCGACCAAACCCTGAGTCACGATAATTTCGCAGCCTTCCTGCTTTGCGGCAACATCCATTACAGAAATAGCAGGCTCAACCACTTCCTGACCAATGCCATCTCCGGGCAATACAAGTACGTTCTTTTTCATAATAGTTTTTCCCTCAAAATTCTTTCCTAATTTG
This sequence comes from uncultured Gammaproteobacteria bacterium, assembly GCA_913043815.1. Taxonomy (GTDB): domain Bacteria; phylum Pseudomonadota; class Gammaproteobacteria; order Pseudomonadales; family Azotimanducaceae; genus UBA4421. The sequence continues at coordinate 6,806 of CAJWNY010000051.1, read as the reverse complement.
CTGCTAACCGCGAGGCTATCTTAAGCATACAAAAAGGCATTTAACCTTTGACCAAGCATTACATTCAGCGGCGGCTTTAAGCCTCTAAACAACCTTTTAACCTCTGAAAAGCCAGGGCTGCGAAGCCTTATGCTTTGCTTCGAAGATTTTGATTAAATCCACCTCTTCCAACGTCATGTCGATATCGTCCATGCCATTAAGCATTTTTTGCTTTAAGGCTGGGGCAATCGTAAAGTCGTATACGCACTCACCATCACTCACAGTTTGGCTTTTCAAGTCTATATGCAAGGTGAACTTCCCGTCTGACTTCGCAATCAATCCTTCTACTACTTTTGCATCTAAAACAATAGGTAACACGCCATTTTTAAAGCAGTTTCCGAAAAATATGTCAGCAAAGCTCGGCGCTATTACCGCCCTAAAACCAAACTCTTTAAGAGCCCAAACAGCATGTTCTCGAGAAGACCCACATCCGAAATTGTCTCTCGCTAAAAGAATTGAGGCGCCTTGGTATTGCGGTAAATTGAGGACAAACTCACGGTTAATCTGCCGCTCGTTTGGGGTCATACCCATAGTGCCTTGATCGAGAAATCGCCAAGCATCAAATAGATAATCACCAAAACCGGTGCGCTTGATCGACTTCAAATATTGCTTAGGAATAATCTGATCTGTATCCACATTTGCCCTATCTAAGGGTGCGGTCATACCTTCCAATTGAGTGAACGAATCCATTAGTTGGTCTCCCTGACGTCAACAAAGTGGCCCGCAACAGCTGCGGCAGCTGCCATTGCCGGACTGACCAAATGAGTCCTGCCGCGATAACCCTGACGCCCTTCAAAGTTACGGTTGGAAGTAGATGCGCAATGTTCTCCCTCACCTAATTGATCTGGGTTCATACCCAAGCACATTGAGCAACCCGCCGCGCGCCAGAGAAAGCCTGCTTGGGTAAATATGTCTGCCAAACCCTCTTTCTCAGCCTGCGCTTTAACTAAACCAGACCCTGGCACCACTAAAGCTTCCTTCACATTGTCAGCTATATGACCGCCCTGAATAGCTGCTGCTGCCGCGCGAAGGTCTTCAATACGCGCATTAGTGCAAGAACCGATAAATACTCGGTCCACTTTAATATCTATAATTCTTTGACCAGGTTGCAAATCCATATATTTCAACGCATGACCCGCAGACTCAGCCTGAATGGCGTCTTGCATAGCTTCTGGGTCCGGCACACGATCATCAATACCGCAGACCATCTCTGGCGAAGTACCCCAACTCACTTGCGGCGCAATGTCCGCTGCATCAATACGCATAACAGAGTCAAAAACTGCATCATCGTCGCTGACTAGGGTTCGCCAGTACGCTACAGCCTTATCCCAAACTTCACCCTTGGGTGCAAAGGGTCGACCTTTACAGTAATCAATCGTGGTGTCGTCTACCGCCACCAAACCTGCTCTGGCGCCGGCTTCGATAGACATATTGCACAGCGTCATGCGGCCTTCCATGGATAAATCGCGAATCGCCTGCCCACGATACTCGATGGTGTGACCCGTTGCGCCGGCAGTACCTAGACGCCCAATAATAGCTAACACAAGGTCTTTTGCAGTGACGTGAGGCGCCAATTTGCCACTGATGTCTACAGCAAAATTCTTGGCTTTGTTCTGCACCAAACACTGAGTCGCCATCACATGTTCCACTTCCGAAGTGCCAACACCCTGAGCTAACGCTGCAAAAGCCCCATGGGTGGACGTATGCGAGTCGCCGCAAACAATCGTCATACCCGGAAGCGTTGCACCCTGCTCAGGGCCAACCACGTGGACAATACCTTGGCGGACGTCTTGGATATCAAATTGCTCAACACCAAACTTTTTGCAGTTATCGTCGAGGGTAAGCACCTGAGTTAGCGCCACCTCGTCGGTAATCCCCGACAAACCTAATTCGCGACCATCTGTGGGCACGTTATGGTCTGGGGTGGCTAGATTTGCATCTACCCGCCATAAAGGTCTGCTGGCTAGCTGCAACCCCTCAAAAGCCTGAGGAGATGTTACTTCATGCAGTAACTGCAGATCTATGTAAAGCAAGCTGTTGCCATCTATGCGCTGACCTACATCGTGGGCTTGCCAAATTTTGTCATAAAGCGTTTGGGGCATAATCTTGGATTCCCTGCGAATTTGCCGGCAGTGTATGTTTTGCTTAACTATAAAACAAACGTATAATTTTTATGTTTTTAATAAAAACATGGAATAGATAAAGTGAATAACGAGACCGCATATTGAACCATGCAATTAATTGAACTAAGAACTTTTCTGGCAGTCGCCAAAGAAAAATCCTTCTCCGCTGCAGCGCAACGGTTATTTATCACCCAACCGGCCATCAGTAAGCGCATTCAATCTCTTGAACGCCATCTCGGCGCCCCGCTCTTCGATAGAATAGGCAAAAAAGTCTACCTAACCGAAGCCGGCACACTGCTGATTGAGCGCGCAGAGACCATGCTGCAGCTCGCCAAAGATACCGAAAAAGAGATATTTAACCTTCACGACACCATCAGTGGGCGCCTAAATTTGGCTACATCGCACCATATAGGCTTACACCGTTTAGCTCCGGTACTTAAAAATTTCAGTCAGCGTTACCCAGATGTACTGCTAGACATTCAATTTGAAGATTCAGAAGTGGCTTATCAAATGGTCAGATCTGGCCAAGTGGAACTGGCTGTTGTAACCCTCAATCCAGTTGAAACAGACTTAGATGCAGATCTCATCGCCAAGCTTGTGTGGCACGACCCATTGGTATTTGTTAGCACTGCAGCTAATCTTCGAATTGACACTATGCAGAAGCTGGCTGAGCACCCGTGTATTCTGCCAGGCTTAGCAACCTATACGGGACGGATTGTACTGGACCGCTTTGCGCAAGCCGGCATAGCCCTAAAACCTACCCTTTCAACCAACTATCTTGAAACTATTGGCATGCTGGTCAGCGTGGGCCTCGGTTGGAGTGTACTGCCCCAGAGCATGATCGGCGACCTAGACGCTTTGGAAGTAGATTGCGACCCCATCTCTCGCTCCTTGGGAAGCGTCATAAACGGCAAACGCACGTTGTCTAACTCAGCCTCGGCGTTCCTCACCGTGCTAGAGGACTATATTGCAGAAGATGCTGTTGCCGACTTTTAGATTTAATAAGATCTGTCTACAACTATCTGAGCCTATCTATAAAAAGCGGCCACTTGATAGCCGCAGCCTCCAAATAGGATATAACCGGAAGGCCCCAAACCTTAGGTCATTTTGTGCCCGGCGCACTGCCCATTTGACCGCGGTGTCTGAGCAAATGATCCATCAATACCAAAGCAACCATAGCCTCGCCAATGGGTGTAGCGCGAATACCTACGCACGGATCGTGACGGCCCTTTGTAATAACCTCAACGGGATTACCATGAACATCTATAGACTGGCCCGGGGTGGTCAAACTACTCGTCGGCTTTAACGCCATCTTGAGAATGATATTCTGACCTGAGGAAATACCCCCCAAGATGCCACCGGCATGATTGCTGGTAAAACCGTTGGGTGTCATCTCATCTCTATGCTCTGTGCCGCGCTGACCTGAGACTGCCATTCCATCACCGACCTCTACACCCTTTACGGCATTTATGCCCATCAGCGCACTGGCAAGATCAGCATCAAGCCGACTGAACACTGGCTCGCCCAGACCTACAGGCACCCCTTTCGCCAACACAGATACTTCAGCGCCAATAGAATCGCCTTGGCGACGCATATTATCTATTAGTTTAGCTATCTCATCTAACTTACTGTAATCTGGGCAAAAGAATTCATTTTCATTCACAATATTAAGATCAATTGGCTCAGGTCTGATAGGTCCGATCGCAGACAAATAGCCTTGGATAGAAATGCCATTTTGCTCCTTCAGATACTTTTTTGCGATGGCGCCAGCAGCCACGCGCATAGTGGTTTCTCGAGCAGATGAGCGCCCACCGCCCCTATAATCTCGGATCCCGTACTTATTCTGATAAGTGTAATCAGCGTGAGCCGGCCGAAATACGTCCTTAATGGCACCATAATCCTTGCTCTTTTGATCTTCGTTTTCTACCAATAAACCGATTGGCGTGCCGGTAGTTAGCCCTTCAAACACGCCTGATAATATGCGCACTCGGTCGCCTTCTTTGCGCTGGGTGGTGTACTTAGACTGACCCGGTTTACGGCGGTCTAGGTCTGGCTGAATGTCCTCCTCAGTCAGTGCAAGCCCTGGAGGACAACCGTCAACAATGGCGCCCAAGGCGATGCCGTGGCTTTCGCCAAAAGTTGTGACTGTAAAGAGTTGCCCGAAGCTGTTACCCGCCATTTATTATCCTTTGATTTTTTTGCTATCGCCTGCGCTGCGTTGCCGCTCCTTAGCGCACTGAGAACTAGCTATTTTGCGCAGCAGTATGAGAACTCAATGCCTCACCTTCAAGTAAAAACACACCTTCCCCGCCATGAGGCAAATCCAGCCACACAATGGGTAGGTCTGTATGCTTACGATTAACCGCCCCTGAACTGGCACCCACCTCACAGATAAAGGCACCGTCACCCGCCAATTGCTCTGGCAGCACACGTAAAAAATCATCGACCAACAGCAAGCCATCATCGCCTCCCGCCAAGCCATGCACAGGCTCGTGACGGTACTCTGCCGGCAAAACCTGCATATCGGCCTTATCAACGTAAGGCGGGTTGCTGATAATGAGATCCCACCCGGGTTGTAGGCCCGCAAACAACTGGGTTGCATCCCCCTCAAGCACCTTCACGCGGTCTTCTAGACCGTGCAATAGTACATTCTCCCTAGCCAATGCTGCGGCAACGGGGTCTAACTCTATTAATGTCACCTGAGCTTTGAGGAACCTATGGGCTGCGACAATACCCAGACAACCACTGCCACTGCATAAATCTAAAATCCGCCGAACCCGCTTTGGCAGCCAGGCCTGTTCCGACGAATCAATCAAATAACCAATGGGCGACCTCGGGACCACCACCCCTGGTTCGAGCAAAAACTCATAACCCATAAACTGACAGCAGCCCAATAGATAAGCCAATGGCATACGCTGCTCAATACGCTGCTCACTAAGTGCAAGAACCTCTTCAACCTGCTCAATATTCACTGTTAGCTCTAAAGAGGAATCATCGTCCGCGCTGTCAGTCATCCACAACACGAGATATACCGCCTCGTCCCAAGCGTTATCGGTGCCGTGGCCGTAGCTTAGATTGGCGCTAGCAAAACGCTGATGTACCTGATCAATAAGCTTACCTACGGTGGCGACTGCTCCTGATGTTTGTGTCATTTAGTTTGCTCATCCGAGTCAATATTTAGCCAGCCTGCGGGGTCGGCAAATTCAACATCTGCCCCCTCATCACTTCCCATCAACTGGCTGATAACCTCACTGATACCCGCTCCTTGATAAAGAATCTGATAGAGGCCATCGACCAAAGGCATATAAACCCCTAATTCTTTGCTTTTAGCAAAAACAACCTCCAAGGTGAAAACCCCTTCGGCCAACTTGCCAAGGTCGTCGGACGCTTGCTCAACAGAAAGCCCTTGAGCCACTTTAAACCCCAGTTGGTAATTACGACTTAAGGGCGAAGAGCAGGTTACTAAAAGATCACCTACACCCGCTAGGCCGAGGAAAGTAAGAGGATTTCCACCCATAGAGACTGCAAACCGACTCATCTCTGCCAATGCTCTTGTGATCAACAAACCTACGGTATTCTGCCCCACAGCTAAACCAGCGGCGAGGCCACAGATAATGGCATAAATATTTTTCAGGGCACCGGCAAGTTCCACGCCATAAACATCTGAACTGGCATAAACGCGCAATGTATCGCTTCGCATTACCTCCTGAACAAGCCTGCCAGCTGCAGCATCACGGGTCGCGATAACGGTGCCGGTATACTGCTGATCGGCAATTTCCTCTGCGAAGTTTGGCCCCGAGATAGCGCCTACACGAAGGCTTGGCGTATATTCCTCAAAAAGCTGACTCATAAGTCGAAAGCCGTCAGCATAGATACCCTTGGTCGCACTGATCAAAATATCTGATTGTTGAATATGAGGCGCTATTTGCTCGCACACCTGTTTAAAACTATGGCTCGGCACAGCGACAAAAATAAGCGACGAGGCCTGCGCAGCTAACGCCAAGTCACCCGTCGGATGAATCATCTCATGCAGTTTATGGCCAGGTAGATAACGCCGATTTTCTCGATGCGTGAGCGCATCTTGGACCTGCTCGGCATCGCGCATCCAAAGGTGAGTCTTATGTCCATTGCGAGCAACGATATTGGCAACCGCTGTGCCGAAATTACCGCCCCCGATAATCGCTATTTGCATATTTTTCTATGGCTCTCTGAGCGAAAAACTAATTTGTATATTGTCCATACAAATACTCTGTATAGATAGCAAGTATCACAGCACATTGGGGTTGGAATAAGCCGGGCTATAATAACGTTTTTTGAGACAAGCCATTATTGAAAATGCAAGCTTCGTCACAAGAATGTTACACAAAGGGCTACAGAGAGCATTTAAGGGAAATGTATGGAGCCACGGGGGGCGACAAGCCTTAGAAATTGATCTAAAGACCGACCTATCCACTGTCTGCGCAGCGCTGTCTGCTTATCCAGCAACCAAACCATGAGACGGGGAATAGATTAACCCGCACCTGTAGCCATCCAAAATTAAAACTGACCCAATGCATGGCTCGCACTAAACACAGCGCTAGGTAAATGCAGCAGCTAGAGCAGTTCCAACAAAAGTCTATTTAGACGATCTACATAGCCAGCAGG
>CAJWNY010000050.1 GCA_913043815.1 uncultured Gammaproteobacteria bacterium | reverse complement strand
CCTGCCGTTATAGATGGCCTATCCATCCAATATTTTATTATAAACCCAAGTTCAAATTTGGTTAAAGCGATGCAGTGTGCCTAACTTAGCTAGCATGAATGCGTTCGAAGAATCATTTACTGAATTGTTTCGATATATACTTCTCCAATTTATTGAAAATTAGCTTGAGCCTTTTTCTCCTTTTCTAGTCTCGCAGTAATTGTAGTAGCGCCGAAAAGAAAATAATCCTGCTAGATACTTTTAAAAAAACGATTAAAATCATGTATTTAAATATATATACTAAAGCAATTTATAATTATGTGACACTTGGTTTCATGGGCAATCGGCCTGGCTGGGCAGGAGTTACGGCGGGCCAAATCTAAGCCGATTTGGCAATCGAGTAGTCTGTCATGAGATTACTAGCTAATCATGATTTGACTGCGTTCATGAATTTCATTTGTCGATATGTTTTGGGTCGGTTGCGATTTGTATAGCGCGCCTGTTCAGATAGAAAAGAATCGATTTTTACACTTCAGTTCCTACCATTTCGTTTTTGACTCCGAATGAGGTGCTTTAGCCTTTCCTAGCCAAAGCGCTTAAGAATCGCATGGTTGCCGAGTTCACTGCCGTATAGGCAATTTAGTAGCATTTTTTCGGATTTTTTGCAGTCAAGGCATTAAAAATGTTACTTAAATGTATCAAATGAGTAGTTTGGTACCATTATGGCATGGTAATCTCGTTACCGGTTTTCACATCCAGTGCAAGCCCGCTCTTAAGCTAGAGCGTGAATGTTGTAAATATATTTAGTGGAGAGACTATGAAGTTGTATCAGACCGCAAAGCGGACCGGTGCTGCGTCACTTATTGCACTTTTAGGCCTTTCAGCAACTGCATTTGCAGAAGATGAAAGAATTGAAGAAGTTGTAGTGACTGGCTCATTTATTAAGGGAACCCCAATTGACTCAGAATCACCAGTAACCATCCTGGAGCGTGATGAGCTAGTTCGTCAGGGCTCACCCAGCATCGTAGAAATTGTTCGTCGTTTAAGCGCAAGCTCTGGTGTTGATGGCGAATCGAACCAATTCCAATCTAATGCTACTGAAGGGACAGCGAACGTGAATATTCGCGGCTTAGGTCCTCAAAGAACTTTGGTGCTAATCAACGGTAGAAGACAGGTGCCTGTCCCTCACAACCTACCAGGCGGTCGTTTTGTTGACGTGAATACGATTCCGCGAATGGCGATTGGCTCGGTAGAAGTACTGAAAGAAGGCGCTGCAGCAACTTATGGTTCTGACGCCATTGCTGGCGTTGCGAACTTTAAGACACGTAAAGATTTTCAAGGTGTTCAGCTTTCTGCTGGCTTCCAAGATATCGATGCAAGCGATGGAAACAGCGAATTTGGCGCGATCTGGGGCACTCAAGTGGGTGACTTTGATTGGGTAACCTCTTTTGGTTACGAGACACGCAGCGAGTTAAGCATGCGCGATCGCCCATTCTCTACCGTACCTTATGCTACAAACCCACGTGGTGGCTTTTCAAGTATCGGTAACCCAGGCGTATTTTTCCGCCCACAGGCAGCGCTTGACCAGGCAGCAGCAGGGGGCAGCTTATTTTCCGCTTTGGCTGGCTCCTTAGGCGGTACCAAAGATCCAAACTGTGAAGCCTTGGGCGGGGTAGACAACAGCCTGTTTTGTCGTTTCCGTTATACCGACTTCGACAACTTGATCGAAGAAGAAGAGCGTTATCAACTTTTTTCTGAAGTGAACGGCGAATTGTCCAATGGCATTGGTATGCACTTAGAGTTTATGTTCTCGAAAGTGGACGTTCCAGAGTGGAATACTTCTCCGTCTTACCCTCCCCAAGCGTTGTTTGGCGACATTCAATTTTTGCCGGCTGACCACCCAGGATTGGTTGCAATGGCTGCGCAATACCCACAGTTTGAGCAATACACAACAGCTCAAACGGGTGACGCAGGTACTGGCGAAGGTGCTACTTTCTATGGGCGACTTGCCGGCGTTGCTGGTTTCAACGAAACCAATGGCGAAGGCCGAGAAACAAAGCGTGAATACGATACGTATCGCGTGGCAGCAGTATTTGATGGCCAATTCGACAACGGCGTAGGATGGGATGTAGGGTTGACCTACTCACAATCTGAGAGTGAAGTCGGAGGCGTTGATGCGCAAATTGGACGTACCAAGTTGGCCTTCAGAGGCTTTGGCGGTAATTCCTGCGGAGCAAGCCTAGATACTTCCGGCAATGTCGTACAAGGTTCTGCGGTCGCTGGTGAAGGCGGATGTCTTTATTACAACCCACTATCGAATGCTATCCAAACGTCCTACGCGTCAAGCACCTACGGTTATATAAACCCTGATTACAATGCTGCAGTAGCGAACAGCGATGAAGTTCTGGAGTATTTAGACAGCACCTCGATAACGGAATCTGAATCAAGTCTTTTGGTTTTGGATGTTGTATTCCAAGGTGATTTATTTGACGGCGAAGCTGCATGGGCAGCAGGTTACCAGTTCAGACAGCTAGCTCTAGAAAGCAGTCTAGATGATCTGATCAACGTCGCCACTAACCCTTGTAAGTTTGCTGGTCAAACGACTTGTTCATCGCAAACAGGACGTCGTAGCTTCTTGGCTGCTGGACGTGAAATCGACGTTGATCAAGATGTCCACTCCCTGTTCTTTGAAACTGCAATGGACATTAGCGAAGACATCGATCTTCAGCTAGCTGTGCGTTACGAAGACTATGACGATGCATCTACATTCGATCCCAAGCTTGCTGGTCGATATATGATTAATGACATGTTCACCGTTCGTGCATCGGTTCAAACCACGTTCCGTGGCCCTGACTTAGATGCTACCAACACAAGCCCTGTGACAGCGCTTTCGTATGTTGGGCCTACAGCAGCGTTTAAGGCCATCGACTATATTGGTAATGCGGATGTAGAGCCTGAAAGCGCATTCACCTATAACGTTGGTTTAATTATTAAGCCAATCGATGATATGACCATAACATTGGATTTCTGGAGTTATGATTTTGATAACCCGATTATCACAGAAGACTTCAATGCACTCGTTGCATCCTATGGCGCTGGCGGCGCAGCTAAAGAGGCTGTTCAGTCACAAATCTTCTGTCAAGGTGGTTTGAATGATGGCAGTTGTGCGGCGTCAGGTATCGAGCGTATCGAATCTATGACAATCAACGGTCCTTCAATTGAAACGACAGGTCTCGATCTGTTTGCCGATTACCAGTTTGAAATGGCTGGCGGTATTGCGAAGGTGGGCCTGGATTTAAGCCATACTCTCGAGTACACCCAAGAAGCTTACTTTAAGGCTGGAACTTTAGTCTCAGCTGCTTACGACGCAGCTGGATCCTTAAATGTAAGTCGTAACGCTCGCCCGTTGCCTGATCTGAAAGGCCGTGCATTTGCCGAGTTCAATCGTGATCAGCACAACATCTTGCTCTACGTTAACCACATCACCAAGTACCGTGATGAAAGAGACAACGTAAATGTTGATGCGCAGAACACTTTTGATCTGCACTATCAATATGCATTCATGGATGAAGCAGCACGTGTCACCCTCTCCGCGATTAACGTTACGGATGAAGAGCCGCCACTGGCTCGTGTGGACTTGAACTATGACGGTTACACTCACAATGCATTTGGTCGTATGATCAAAGTTGGTATCGAATATACGTTCGCTGCTGAGTAATACTGCATAAGGCTCAGTGCCTTAGACTGAGATTGGAGAAACGCCGCTTTTGCGGCGTTTTTTTTTGGCGAAAATCGCTGGCGGTAAAGCCGTCCTCGAATTAATAAGTGATTACAAACGCTAATATGTTTTTGGAAAAAATTCTGGCAAATCACAGTTATAAAAACCTTTACTTTTACTTTAATTTTATGTGGAAAATCGTGTAACTTTTTGTAACTCGTTTGCCAATTAAAGTGCCAAAAGTGGCCGTTTAGGAAACATTTCCGTAACTTTTGGTAGCAGTAATATTTACAATTCCTCCGTATATCTGTAACTAGTTGATTTATATCAAATAATTTCAGGTAACCCTAGAATGACAATATTTAATTAAAACTGTTACAGCTTTGTATCAAAGAGTGGTGCGTATACTTTTTTTCGTGTTAGGGTTCAAACAACTGCATGACTGTGCGGTGGAGTGCTCAAAGTTTGAGTGCACCTGGAGAAAACAATAATTGTTTAGTGGAGAGACTATGAAAATGTACAAGACTGTAAAGCGCACGGGCGCGTTGTCATGTATCGCACTCTTAGGTTTTTCAGCTACTGCATTTGCAGAAGATGAAAGAATAGAAGAAGTGGTAGTGACCGGTTCATTTATTAAGGGGACCCCAATTGATTCTGAATCACCGGTAACGGTGCTGGAAAGAGACGAATTAGTTCGTCAGGGATCACCTAGCATTGTAGAAATCGTGCGGCGCCTTAGCGCAAGCTCCGGTGTGGACGGCGAATCTAACCAATTCCAATCTAATGCCTCTGAAGGTGTAGCGAACGTAAATATTCGTGGCTTAGGCCCTCAAAGAACATTAGTTCTCCTTAACGGTCGGCGCCAAGTGCCTGTTCCTCAGCGCCTACCTGGTGGTCGTTTCGTTGACGTAAACGCATTCCCAAGAATGGCAATTGCTTCAGTAGAAGTGTTAAAAGAAGGTGCTGCAGCAACTTACGGTTCTGACGCTATTGCTGGCGTAGCTAACTTTAAGACTCGTAAAGATTTTCAAGGCGTTCAGCTTTCAGCTGGTTTCCAGGATATCGATGCAAGCGATGGTAACAGCGAATTCGGCGCGATCTGGGGCACTCAAGTGGGTGACTTTGATTGGGTAACTTCTTTTGGTTACGAAACACGTAGCGAGTTAAGTATGCGTGACAGACCGTTCTCAACGGTACCTTATGCAACTAATCCGCGCGGTGGTTACTCCAGCATTGGTAACCCTGGCGTTTATTTCCAACCATCTGACGCCGGTCTCAACTTTGGTGCTTTGCCAGGGCTATCAGCCGGTGGTACCAAAGACCCGAACTGTGAAGCTTTGGGCGGCGTAGATAACAGCTTGTTCTGTCGTTTTCGTTATACCGACTTCGATAACTTGATTGAGGAAGAAGAGCGGTATCAACTTTTCTCCGAATTAAATGGCGAGTTGGCTAACGGCGTAGGCGTACATTTAGAAGTTATGTATTCAAAGGTAGACGTTCCTGAGTGGAATACATCGCCTTCTTACCCTCCACAAGCTTTGTTTGGTGATGTACAGTTTCTTCCTGCCGATCACCCCGGGTTAGTGGCGATGGCATCTCAGTATTCTCAATTTGAAAAGTATACAACGGCTCAGACTGACGCTGATGATGTTGCGGTTGCGGGCACTGGTGAGGGCGCTTTATTTTATGGTCGTATTGCTGGTGTAGCTGGCTACAGAGCGCTAAATGGAGACGGCCGTGAGGCTAAGCGAGAGTACGATACATATCGTGTATCCGGCGCTTTTGACGGCGAATTCGACAACGGTGTTGGCTGGGACGTTGCGCTAACTTACTCAAAATCCGAGAGTGATCTTGAAGGGGTCGATGCGCAGTTAGGACGTACTAAGCTTGCGTTCAGAGGCTTTGGTGGTAACTCCTGTGGAGCTAGTCTAGACACTTCGGGAACGCTTGTGCAGGGTACTGCTGTGGCCGGCGAGGGCGGATGCCTCTATTACAACCCACTGTCCAACGCGATACAAACCTCCTACGCGGCAAGCACGTATGGCAAAGTTAACCCAGACTATAATGCGGCGGTTGCGAACAGCGATGAGGTAATGGCTTACTTGGATAACAAATCAAACACCAGCTCGGAATCTTCCCTTCTTGTACTGGATGCGGTTTTCCAAGGCGACTTGTTTGATGGCGAAGCAGCTTGGGCAGCCGGTTACCAGTATAGACAGATTGCTTTTGAGACTAGCCTGGATGACCTAATAAATGTTGCAGTTAACCCCTGCGCATTTGAAGGACAAACCGACTGTTCAGCGCAGACGGGTCGACGAAGTTTCTTAAGCGGTGGCCGAGAAATCGATTTGGATCAAGATGTTCACTCATTATTCTTCGAAACAGCAATGGATATCAGCGAAGACATCGATCTTCAGTTAGCTGTTCGTTACGAAGATTACGGCGATGCTACTACCTTTGATCCTAAGTTGGCTGGTCGATATGTTATCAATGACAAGGTTACTCTTCGTGGATCTGTGCAGACGACTTTCCGTGGCCCTGATCTGGATGCAACAAACGAGAGCCGCGTAACCGCGCTATCTTATGTTGGACCTACAGCTGCGTTTAAGGCTATTGATTACATTGGCAACAAAGATGTTGAGCCTGAAAGCGCGTTTACTTATAACTTTGGTTTAATCATTAAGCCAATCGAAGATATGACCGTAACGATCGATTATTGGAGCTATGATTTCGAAAACCCAATCATTACTGAAGATTTTAACGCTTTAGTTGCTGCTTATGGTGCTGGCGGCGCTGCTAAATCGGCAGTTCAGGCACAAATCTTCTGCCAGGGCGGTTTGAATGACGGTAGCTGTGCAGCGTCAGCAATCGAGCGTATTGAATCACAGACGATCAATGGACCTTCAATTGAAACCTCGGGTATCGATTTATTTGCTGACTACCAGTTTGAAATGGCTGGCGGTATTGCAAAGGTTGGTTTGGACGTAAGTCATACACTTGAGTATGTTCAAGAAGCGTACTTCAAAGGCGACGTTCAAGTGTCAGGATCATATGATGCTGCAGGCTTCTTGAATGTAAGCCGTGGCGCTCGTCCTTTGCCTGACCTTAAGGGTCGCGCATTCGCTGAGTTCAATCGCGATCAGCACAACATCCTGTTATACGTTAATCACATCACTAAGTACTACGATGAAAGGGACAATGTAAACGTTGATGCTCAAAACACCTTTGATCTGCATTATCAATATGCGTTCATGGACGAAGCAGCACGCGTTACCGTTTCTGCGATTAACTTCACAGACGAAGAGCCACCTTTGGCTCGTGTTGACCTGAACTACGACGGTTACACACACAATGCATTTGGTCGTATGATCAAAGTTGGTATCGAATACACATTCGATGCTGAGTAATACTGCATAAAACTCGGTGTCCTAGACTGAGCTTGGAAAACGCCGCTTCTGCGGCGTTTTTTTTGCCTGAGTTTTGTCCAACCCTCCGGATTAAAAGCAACCTCTTGATGATAGTGTTAACTTAGCGGTTGTGACGTTGCTATTACACTGCTCAAGGTTTCTTGGTGAACTTTTCATCACACGATATTTTGCGTAATCGGAACAAGGTGTTTTTTATGCTTAAACAAGCAGATTATATAATCGTAGGCGCCGGTAGCGCCGGGTGTGTGCTAGCCAATAGGCTTTCTGCGGACCCCAATAACAGCGTTCTTCTACTCGAAGCCGGCGGTAAGGATAAAAGTCTATTTATCCACATGCCAGCTGGCTATTCGCAGATTGTGCCGACCAAAAATGCTCAGAATTATGCTTTCGAGACTCAACCGGAACCTAATCTAGGTGGGCGTCCAATGTATTGGCCCAGGGGGCGGGGTTGGGGTGGTTCGTCGTCTATCAATGCCATGGTCTATATTCGCGGTCATGCCAATGACTATGATCATTGGAGTCAGTTAGGCAACAAAGGTTGGTCTTATGCAGAGGTTCTACCTTATTTTAAAAAAGCTGAGTGTTTTGAAGGTCAGGGTGACAGTCAATATCACGGCAGCGATGGCCCTTTAGGGGTTAAAAAGTCTGACCGAACAGATGATATTTTGTTAGACAAATTTGTTGCGGCAGGTTCTCAGGCCGGCTTTCCGCTGACCAATGATTTTAATGGTCGGCAGCAAGAAGGTTTTTCTCGTTACGAGCATACAATTAAGGGCTCAAAACGCAGTAGTGCGGCTCAAGCCTATTTGCATCCAGTGCTAGACAGGCCAAACCTTACGGTGATGTCGAACGTCAGCGTTGACCGTGTTATTTTCCAAGAAAAGCGCGCCGTTGCGGTAGAAGTAGTGAGCAAAAATGAGAGGATTCGGCTGCAAGCGCAAAAAGAAGTCATTCTCAGCGCAGGTGCGCTAAATTCTCCACAAATTTTGTTACGTAGCGGCATTGGGGCGGGTGCGCAGGTTACTCATCATGGCATTGATTTAATCCATGACCTACCAGGGGTGGGCGAGAATCTCCAGGATCATATCGGCGTGGTCAGTCAATTTGCCTGCACTCAGCCTGTCACCTTACACCGCAGTGCCAACGTCTGGAACAGGCTGACAGCTGGCATTAAGTTCTTAGCCTTTGGCACGGGAGATGCCGCCCAACCGCCTACGGCTGGTGGTGCGTTCATTAAGTCTCATCCGGATAAAGCCATTCCAGATATGCAAATTCACTACGTATCTGTTGCGATGAACGATGTGCATGCCCGCGAAGGTGTTCCTAAGGCCCACGGATTTTCCAGCATAGTTTACTGCTGCCGCCCTCAAAGCAGAGGTCGCGTGGGTTTAAAGGATGAAAATCCAGAGTCTAGCCCAGCAATATTCCCTAATTATTTTGCCGTCGAACAGGACCTCATTGACACTCGCAACGGGTTTAGAGAAACGCGTAGGGTGTTTATGCAGCAAGCGTTTGACGAGTATCGGGGTAAGCAACTTAAACCCTCTGCGGACGTTGATATAGATAATGATGCCGAAGTGGACCAATGGATCAGAGATACAGGAGAGACGCTGTATCACCCAGTAGGCACCTGTAAGATGGGGTCGGATGATATGGCTGTGGTGGATGAGCAGGGCGCTGTGCGTGGAATGCAAGGTTTGCGCGTGATAGATGCTTCACTTATGCCAACTTTAATCGGCGGCAATACTAATGCGCCAACTATTATGATGGCGGAGAAAATTTCTGACCATATTCTTGGTCGGGTAGCACTGCCGGCAGAAGATGTAGAGAGCGTAACTTAAACGGAACTTGCCGGATAAGAGTTAGCTAAATATGCACGCATGAAAAAAACAGGTTCGGGGGCAAACTTGATAGATAGACTGAGTACAGCGTTTTATAAAGCAACATGGCAAACGCGGGGCAGCTGGCGAGATCTTGCTTTGGCAATGCGGAGTATGATGCTGACGTTGTTGGGTACGCTAGTAAGTACGTTATTTTCCCCCGCAGCGCTTGCAGATTCCGAGCTAGATTTGACTCCGCTTGAGGCATCTCAGTGGAATGCCGCTAAAGCGGCTCATTTAGCATCCAGAGCAGGGTTTGGGGCGTCAGCCGATGAAAGGTCGGGGCTCGCCGCAATGGCGCCACTGGACGCGGTAAATGCTTTCATAGACGGCGCTGACATAGCTCCCTCTCATTCAGATCAGATGGTTAAAGACAGCTTTCAACACTCTGGTATTTTCGACCCAGAGTTAGATCCGTTTCCTGCCAGTAGACCAGCCACGACAATGCTGGCAAAAAAGCAAGGCCACGCTCTAGGTGTGCAGGCCAAAATGGGCGGTAATCGTCCGCTACAACCTGTGGTGAATAAGTTCTTTTATTGGCTGCGCGCTAGTCGCTTAGAAACTGATCGTGTGGCTTATTGGTGGGCCAATAGAATGCTCGCCAGCGTGCACCCGTTACAAGAAAAAGCTGCATTGTTCTGGCACGGCCACTTCGCCAGTAATGAGGACAAGGTCCGCGATTATCGAAAAATGCTTAAGCAGTTGGAGCTTTTTCAAACAGCAGGTTTAGGCGATTTTCGCGAATTATTGATCGGTGTGGCTCAGGATCCAGCGATGTTAGTTTTTCTTGATGCGGGGGTTAACACCAAAGACTCACCCAATGAGAATTTTGCTCGTGAAATTATGGAACTGTTCACTATGGGTGTGGGCGAGTACGTTGAAACAGACGTTCGCGAGGCCGCGCGGAGTTTCACAGGTTGGTCTGTGCAAGGGCTAGATTTTTACGTGGACGCAAAAAATCATGATGTAGGTGAAAAACGCTTTTTAGGTGAAGTAGGCAATTTTGACGGTATTGAAATAATAGACCGTATTCTTGCGCAACAGGTCACCAGTGAGTTTCTCGCCAGTAAACTATATCGCTACTTTGTTCGAGAAGAGCTTAGCGGCAAGGCGCAGGCTCAGCTTGGTCGGTTACTGCGCGATAAGCGATACAATACTGGAGAGTTTCTACGCACACTGTTTTTATCTAAGGATTTTTATCAAAGCCAAGGGACCCATATTAAAAGTCCTGTGGAATTGGTTATTTCAACCTACAAGAAAATGGGTTTTAGCCAGGTGCCAGGTGTCCCCGACTTTAATGTAGTTACTGGCGCTTTGGGTCAGCGTCTGATGCATCCGCCAACGGTAGCAGGGTGGTCGCAAGGGCGCAGTTGGATCACTCCCTCGCTGCTTTTTGAACGTGGGAATTTTGTCCTTGATGTAGTGTTTCCAGATATTGGTTTTATTCCTCCGGATCGCTTTCCACCGTTTGTAAAGGAGGTGGCTAAGGTCCAGAGTCGCCTGCGTGAGGGTATGAGCGTTTCCGCCGCTACAAGACCAACAGCAATGTTAACTGGTGAGAAAATGGGTGGAGAAATGGCGCAGTCAAATGCGCTGGCTGATCGTGATGAGGCCTTCAACACGCGGTTAGGCAGTATGCGCGGTTGGCAAATGGCTTTGGAGCGCGTTAAACCTATCAAACGTAATACAGCAAAACTGAATTTGGTGAGCGAGGTGGTGGCCGCCGAGCTTACTACGCCGCGTCAGGTCGTGGACTATTATCAAAGTAAATTCTTTAGTGTGAGGTTGCCAGAATCTGTGCAGTTAGCAATGGTAGAGTTTTTGGTACGAGAACTAGGTACTGAGGATATTCAAGCTGCGGGCTCGTACTTGGAAGAGCCGTTGCGTAAGTTGTTACACCAAATGTTGAGCCGACCAGAATATCAATTAGGCTAAGCGTTAGGAGAATACATGAACTCATTTGCAAAAGAGGTGCGAGATGAAGCGTAGACGGTTGCTACAAGGCTTTGGCAGCTTGGCTGGTCTGCAGTTGATGATGCCGCACCTAAACGCTAGCGAGTTAGTGGCAGCCTCTCTTGGCAAGGATGACAGTCCAATTTTGGTTGTGTTGGAAATGTCTGGTGGTAACGACGGCCTAAATACAATCGTACCATTTGCGGATGACGACTATTATCGTCTGCGCCCAAAAATCGGCATTGCCAAAGAAAAGTTGCTGAGCATGGACGAGCATTTTGGGTTTAATCCTGGCTTGCGTGGTTTGCAGCGTCTTTGGAATCAGGGTGATTTAGCAGTTATACATGGCTGTGGCTATGAAAAACCGTCTTATTCACATTTTAATTCGATGGCTTATTGGCACACGGGTGCTCCTAATGGTGGTGATGAATTCGGCTGGATGGGTCGAGTGGCAGATCAGTTGGCGCCACAAAGGCGCGAAGAAATGCTCATAAATGTGGGTGCTAGCCAGTCATTGGCGGTCAAGAGTCGGGTACATACGCCGTTAGTATTTGATGATCCTAATCGTTTCCAACGCAATAGCTGGATGGGTGAGGGACCTTCTGACATGGCAGGCGCCGCTAAAGATATCTCCGCTAACCAAGACTTTCTCTTGGCGGTGAGCGAAAGCGCAAAGTTATCCTCTAGTCGTATCAGGCAGGCTTGGAATGGCTACACGCCTGGCGCAGATTATGGAGTGGTGCCAATGGATCTGCCTAAAATAGCAGCCTGTATTAGCGCGGGTTTGCCCACGCAGCTTTATCACGTAGCGGTGCGCAACAATGCTTTTGATACCCATGTGGCTCAACCAGCGCTGCACCAGCGTCTACTGAGTTACGTTTCAGACGCGGTACATGGGTTTGTGAGCGATATGCAGCGTATTGGTCAAGGTCATCGAGTGGTAGTCATGCTTCATTCGGAGTTTGGTCGTCGCCCTATGGAAAATGCCAACCTCGGTACTGATCACGGTAGCAGCAATATTATGATGCTGGCTGGCACGCCAGTGCAGGCGGGTCACTTTGGCAAGGTGCCGTCGTTGGTTGGACTGCAAGATGGCGACAATATTCAATACACAACTGATTTTAGACAAGTGTATGCGTCTGTTATAGAAGATTGGTTAGGGGTCAAAGCAAACACAGTTCTCAATGGCGATTTTGCTCGTTTGGGCTTATTTGGCGAGGGGAGAATTCCAGCTAACCAAATAGGCCTATAGGAAAAATACTTGAAACGAGAAGCCCGACATAAAAAGTTAAAAAAGTCCAAAAAATAGGCCGGCAACAAAAAATTGTTACCGGTCATTTTTCGTTGTATTTTTAACCTAGGTTTGATTCGGCTAAACCTCCGTTCGAGCTCGCGTTGCGTTCTCTGCCTCTTTTACCAGAGATCGTACTTTTGTAGCTCAGAGCGACCTACGACCATGTGATGCACTTCATCTGGGCCATCGGCAAAGCGCAGGTGGCGCAGATCTGCATACATTGAAGCAAGTGGCGTCCATTGGGAGATACCAGCTGCACCATGCATTTGAATGGCTTGGTCGATGATTAGGCAAACTTTCTCTGGGACCATAGCTTTGACTGCGCTGACGTAGACTCTGGCCTCTTTATTGCCAAGCACATCCATGGCTTTTGCTGCCTGTAAAACCGCCAAACGCATGGCATTAATCTCAATTCGTGCACGAGAAATCACTTCTAGGTTTTTACCTAATTTTGCAATGGGCTTACCAAACGCTGTGCGCGTAGCCGAGCGCTTTACCATTAACTCTAACGCCTTTTCAGCCTTACCAATTGAACGCATGCAGTGATGAATTCGTCCTGGGCCCAAGCGTACTTGCGAGATCTCAAAACCCCTCCCCTCGCCGAGTAGGATGTTTTCTTTAGGTACGCGTACATCGTTGAAGCGGATGTGCATATGACCACGAGGCGCATGGTCCTGACCAAATACCTGCATGCCCTCCAGAATTTCCACTCCCGGTGTGTCAGTAGGCACTAGGATTTGTGATTGTTGCTTACTCGGCGCCGCATTTGGGCTGGTTCTCACCATAGTAATCATGATCTTGCAGCGCGGGTCGCCTGCACCAGAGATATAAAACTTCTCTCCATTAATGACCCAATCATCGCCATCTAATACCGCTTGAGTGCTGATATTTTTGGCGTCCGAAGAGGGCAGGCCGGGCTCTGTCATGGCATAGGCTGAACGAATTTCGCCGTTTAACAGGGGCTTGAGCCACTTTTCTTTTTGTTCAGGCGTACCCACACGTTCCAACACCTCCATGTTGCCCGTATCAGGTGCACTGCAATTAAGGGTTTCTGAGGCAAGCGGTACCTTGCCCAGCTCGGTTGCAATGTAGGCGTAGTCAAGGTTGCTCAAGCCTTCGCCGGTGTCAGAATCTGGTAAAAAGAAATTCCATAGACCGGACTCTTTGGCCTTATTTTTGGCCCCCTCAAGCAATTCAAGCTGGCGTGGGTGCCAGGACCATCTATCGGTCTTTTGTTCCTCCAACGCGTGGAACTCTTCAACGATGGGCTCCACGTTCTCCGCGATGTGTTGTTTAACCGCGTCCATTAGGGGCTGCGCTTTGGCGGACATTGCCAGTTCAAATAGATCGCTGTCTAAATCTGTTGCTTCGCTCATTATTTTCTCTTGATATTACTTATTTGACGATCTCTGTTTTACATCTGATCTGGTCGTACAGCAAGTATTTGGCGACGTCGATTTTATCGCTGCAGGGAAATAAAGGTAGGGACATTAGCTGGCTTTTCACGGAAGATAAACGCCCATGAGAGGAGATTGATGATGAAAATTATAAAGTTATGTTTGGCACTGGTGCTGTCTTTTGCCCTTTCAGCCCAAGCAGATGGTCACAAAAAAGATCAGAAAACAGAATCTGAAGAGGGCGTGCTTAATCTTCAACAAATCGCTCAAGCCTTTGGCTGGGATCTCGAGAATGTTGAAATAATCACAGAAAAAGTTGCCGACGGTCTATACGTGCTTTTTGGCGTTGGTGGTAATATCGGCGTTCTGGTAGGTGATGACGGAGTTATGATTGTCGACAACCAGTTTCCGCAGGTGATGGATAAGATCGAAAAGGCCATTCGAGACATTGGCGGTGACGGCATAGATTACGCCATTAACACGCACTGGCACTTCGACCACGCTGAAAGTAATAATGTGCTGGGTCCAAAGGGAGCAACTATTGTTGCCCACTCTAAAGCGCGCACAGATATGTCAAAGGGAGGCATGGTCAACTTAGTGATTGCCAAGTATCGCCAGCAGGCCTACCCAGAAGCAGCGCTACCCACGCTGACCTATGATGATGGCATGCAGATTCAATTTAACGGCGGTCAAGTTGACCTTATGCACTTCTCGCCAGCTCATACGACCGGAGATTCTGCTGTGTATTTCCGGAAGTACAATGCTGTTCACCTAGGCGACGTATTCAATAATTCGGGCTACCCGTTTATTGACGTTGGCAGCGGCGGCGATATTAACGGCATGATTAATTTTTGTCAGAAAACGCTCGATTCTATTGGCCCAGACGCTATTGTTATTCCTGGTCATGGTCCAATTACAGATTCCGCTGCGTTAGCACGTTATATTTATATGCTGACCACGGTGCGTGACCGAGTTGCAGCCATGATTGCTGACGGCAAGTCGATACAAGAAGTGGTAGACGCCAAGCTCACAGCGGAAGATTTTGACCAAATTTATGGCCCCGAAAGCGCTTCACCTGGATTCATCAATCGCGTTTATACAAGTTTAACGCGGTAGCTTTTATGGTGACCTGGCTAAAATTTTAGTCAGGCGCATTCTGGCTCATTGGTCGCAAAGCGACCCAACCGAATACCAAACATTATTAAGGTAAGGAGATATTTCATGCAAATAACTACTCTAGCAGGGCGGCTTAAGGGGCGTATCGCCCTGGTTACTGGCGGTGCTTCAGGTATTGGCGCTGCGTGCGCTGCACGACTAGCAGGGGAAGGTGCCAGTGTTCTGGTGACCGACGTGCAGGATGAAATGGGTCAACAAACCGTTGCAAGCATAGTAGCCGATGGGGGTGTTGCAACATTCATGCATCACGACGTAACCAGTGAGTCCGACTGGGAAGCTGCAATTACCAATGTCAAAGCCACTTACGGCGGACTGAATGTGTTGGTTAATAACGCCGGTATAGGTATTGGCGGCAGTATTCTAGATATGACGTTGAGCGAGTGGCAACGTCAGCAGGCGATTAACTTAGACGGCGTATTTATGGGTGTTAAACACAGTATTCCTGTCATGCGTGAGACTGAAGATGGTGGTTCGATTATTAATATTTCCTCCGTTGCCGGTATTAAGGGCGCGGCAATGTTGTCCGCTTATAATGCGACAAAAGGCGGTGTGAGGATATTCAGCAAAGGTGTAGCCTTAGAGTGCGCGCAAAATAGATGGCCCATTCGCGTAAATTCGGTCCATCCCGGCATTATTGCTACACCGATTTGGGACAAGATTAATCCTGAGCTTCAGGAGGCAGGATTGAATACATTTGACCTCGATAATATGGCCGAATCGGCGGTTCCTACGGGTCAATTGGGTTATCCAATTGATATTGCAAATGGTGTGTTATTTTTAGCCAGTGATGAGTCTCGTTATATGACAGGAACTGAACTGATTATTGATGGTGGACTTTGTGCTTAAGTGTTGATTTAAATGGTTTGTATTTGGTTCGCCCGAGTTATGGGGTTGGCGCAAATCGCTAGAAGTAAAAAACCCAACAAGTTTTTTTGTTGGGTTTTTTTGTGGCTCGTATTTGCATCGATTTGGTCACGGGTTACGCTAATAGTGAGCTGCTAGCTGCCGTCTACAGAGCGTTTGCGTAGGCGCTGCATGCCTAGCAACCATCGGTCGATGTTGTCGCCCTTGCGTCTTACGTACTCTTCAACTTCTGGGTGCGGTAGGGCATAGAAACGCTCCTCTCTAATGGTGTCCACCACACATTGGGCCAACTGCTCGGGTTCAATAATACCGTCTGTCTGGCCGTCGCCAAGACTTTTAGGGGCCATAGCCGTATTCACTCCTTGGGGGCACAACACCGAAACCTTTATGCCGTCGTCTGCGTGAGTAATAGATAAAAATTCCGCCATTTTTACCGCTGCTGCCTTGGTCACGGTATACGGGCCAGTACCAATAGCTGCCAATAAGCCAGCGGCTGATGCGGTATTGAACAGGTAACCTTCGCCACGCTCAATCATGCTGGGTAGAACTGCTCTCGCAGCGTAAAGGTGGGACATCACATGGAGCTCCCACTGCATTTGCCAAACTTCGTTGTCAGCATCAGTAAGCAGACCAGCGCCGCCAGCCCCTGCGTTAGAGCAAAACAAGTCAATCTTACCGTGCTCGGAAATGGTCTCGTTAACAAGGGCTGCAACTTGGGCCTCATTGGTCACGTCGCAAGTTTTGCCAGAGCAGCCAATTTCTTTGGCCGCCGCTGCAACTGCCTCAGCATTTAAATCTGCTAGTACTACAGCCTTCGCGCCTTCGGCCAAAAAAGCTTTGGCCATAGCTTTGCCAATGCCACCACTGCCGCCGGTAATTACCGCGACTCTATTCATCATTTCCATAGTGTTCTCCTTGTTTTGGACTTATGTTTTTTTTAATTTGGCTTTTTACGAAACGGTGGTCACGCGTTCTGGGCTGCCGGACCAAGACCAAGCCATTGACGGCCGCGAAAGCCCCAACATCATGCCGCCCAATGTCGCCGGGTGCATCCAAATTTGATCCGCAACCAGTGCGTCGCTGCGATCCTCAGGTCGGTCAATGGTCATTCCCAAATTACTGGCTTGGGTTTTCTGCTCTATGTTCCAAAGTTCGTTGGTTTCAGCAAAACCCATATATAAACAAGGTCCAATTTTTTGGAAAAAGCGCGCCATAGTGGTTTCAGGATTGATGGGACTAATGACCTCAAAGCGGTGCAGTTCACTCTCCTTAAATAGGGTCAGCGTGCCGTTATAACCAAAGCGCGGTGAATCTATATTGACGAAAGATTGAGCATCTAAGTTAAACACCTCCGCAAAACGTTCGGTTTGTTGCTGGGCGTCGGCGGCAAGCAGGGTGGCCTCGTAAATATAATCAATGGCGCCAACGCTAGGTCTTTCTTCATGTTGGCTAATGACTAAGCGCAGGCCAGGAATGCCGACATCGGCGCCCAGCACATACATCTGCCCCGATTCGGTAAGCACGTTGTCGGTAAATTTTGCTAATCGCTCAGCAACACCAGCCATATCATAGGTAGCGGCGCCAGCGGCAAAGAAGTGGGGCCCTCGCGCATCTAAAGCGTCAGCCACAATACCTGGACCTTTAGGCTCCAGTATCTCAATAAAGCCTATACCCAAGCGCAGGCGAGTCCTAGTTGCATTGAGGTGAATTACCTCGTCTATACCTGCAAGTTCGGCGCCTAATAGATGCTGCCAAGCTTTAACGCAAGCATGGCTGTTGGTTACTGCTATTTGGTATCTGTCTATATTTACTAACATTCCCCTCTCCCCAAATACACACTCAAAGTCGTTGGGGTAAAGTAACAGATGCAGGGTTATATTGGCTCTGTCCGGGGGAAATATTTGCGCTTTTCAGAGCCATTCTGCCGGGCGCAGCGCGCAAATTGATACCAAGTCTAATGCTGCAAGCGACGACTTTTGGCAGTAATATCAATCGGTATGGTCTACCCTTTAAGAGCGATAAACACAGTCAATTGAAGACGCGGCTTAAGGGATCATTGATCCCTTGACCTAAATAAACGTGCAGCCAAGCAAGCGAGTAAAAATAAAGATAAACGGCGGACAGCAAATTCCCGCTTGGCGCAAACGAGGCACACTATGTCGGACAAAATATATCAAGCCATCAAAGCAGCGGTAGATGAGCAAGCTGGCAGGCTGTTAGATGTCTCCCATGCCATTCACGGCAAGCCGGAGTTAGCCTTTAGGGAACATTTTGCATGCCAAACGCTGACTGAGTCTTTGAATGATTTTGGTTTAACCACCGAAACTGGGGTTTTTACCCTTGATACGGCTTTTGAGGCGTCTTTTGAGAATGGCCTAGGTCGAGGACCCACAGTGGCTATTCTTGCAGAATATGATGCGCTCCCCGGCATTGGCCATGCCTGCGGCCACAACCTTATTGCCACTGCTGCCCTTGGCGCGACTTTGGCTTTGAATACTGTTTCTGCGCTACTGCCCGGACGAATTCGTATGATTGGTACGCCGGCTGAGGAGCGGGGTGGCGGTAAAGAGTTGATGGCTCGCGCAGGCGCTTTTGAAGGCGTGGATGCGGCCATGATGATTCACCCGGCTGGTGTTAACCTTGGCACCATGCCGAGCATTTGTATTGCTGAGGTGGAAGTGGTCTACCACGGTAAAGCGTCTCATGCATCAGCTATGCCGCATAAGGGCATTAACGCCTTAGACGGCTTATTGTTAGCCTATCAAGCTATTTCCAATTTGCGTCAGCACATTAAGTCATCGGAGCGTATCCACGGAATTATCGAAGAAGGTGGCCAAGCGCCGAATATTGTACCAGACCGTACTGTGGGTCAATTCTATGTTCGGGCCGCAGATGAAAAAGCGTTAGCTCGATTAAAGCCGCGTGTACAGGCCTGTTTTGAAGCGGGTGCTACCGGCAGCGGTTGCACGGTCAAAGTGAATTGGGCCAACGTGGATTATTTAGACCTGAACACTAACTGGCCGTTAGCGGATCGATTCCAATTTCATGCTGAGACTTTAGGCCGTGAATTTTTGCCTATGGACCAAGGCAGTAAGTTTGGCGCTGGCAGTACGGATATGGGCAATGTCAGTTATCGACTGCCGTCCATTCATCCCATGCTCGCTGTTGCGCCGCCTAATGTTGTAATCCACAACCCAGAGTTTGCAAAGTGGGCGCGCTCTGAAAAAGGAGATGCAGCCGCGCTTGACGGTGCTAAGGCTATGGCCATGACCGCCGCTGAATATTTGCTGTCGACAGAATTGCAGAAAAAAACCGCTCAGGCCTTTGAAATCTCTAACGGTTTACAGTAGGCGGATTTTATGGATTGCATAGGTGATTTGCTGGCTTTTATTAGTTTAGTTTTTAAGGATTAAGTTGTGTCGCTAAATAAAATAAATAGAAATGACCTGCGCGATAAATTGGCCAGCGCCAACATTCCCACCTTACTGGTGACCATGGCTCACATTACTGGAGATATGACATTACTGGATAACCAGCAAAAACCCTCCCGAGGCGATATTGACGGCATCCGTAAGATGTCTGAAGAACGACAGCAAGAGATAATAGAAACAGCCGTTTCCATGATTGGGGACTATTTTGATGCTCAGGGTGCGGTGCCAACACCTTCGGCCATGCCCAGCGGTAGGGTGATGGAGCATATGGCTTCCTCATTGGTGGGAGAGCCTGTGCCCAGTGAATATATACCTATGATGTTGGAAGATATGGGCTTCACTGACTCGGCTATCAGTCGTGTGCAATGGGTAGGTGCCTCAGGAAGCAAAGGCCGCGCAACTAATAACGCTGCGCCGAATGACGCGGCTGCAACTGCGATGAAAGATTCTAAAGTAGTCATTGTTGGTGGCGGCTTGTCTGGTCTGTGCATGGCTATTCAGCTAAAAAGGCTGGGTATTGATTTTGAGTTGATTGAAAAGAACGATTCTTTAGCGGGTACTTGGTATGAAAATACCTACCCAGATTGCGGGGTAGATACGCCGAATCATTTCTACTCTTTTTCGTTTGCGCCTAATCATCAATGGACCTCCTTTTACTCTAAGCGTGATGAGCTTTATGCCTACATCTGCAACCTTGCTAAAGAATACGGTATTTACGCAAAAACGCGATTAAACACAGAAGTCACTAAAATGACTTGGCAGGAAGAAAGTAAAACTTGGCAAATACATGTGCGGGACGAGCAGGGCGTTGAACGCCACCAACAAGTGCCTTTTGTGTTTACTGCGGTAGGGCATTTGAATAGAGCCAAAGTGCCGGATTTTTCGGGCAAAGATGACTTTGCCGGCCCAAGCTTCCATTCAGCTGAGTGGCGTCACGATGTAGATCTGACTTGTAAAAAAGTGGCTGTTATTGGCACCGGTGCGTCGGCTATGCAGCTGGCACCTGTGCTTGCCAAAAGTGTTTCCCGGCTAACGATTTTTCAGCGTTCGCCGCATTGGATTCGCATATTGTCTGACTATCACCGCAAGGTTGGCGACGGCAAGCAGTGGCTGTTAGATAACATTCCCTTTTACAGAAATTGGTATCGGTTTAAATTATTTTGGGCTTATGGCGATGGCATTTGGGAGTCAATTCATAAAGACCCAAATTGGCCCCACGCAGATAGGTCATTGAATGCAGACAATGAGCGCCACCGCAATGCCTATGTCAAAAACCTCAGCGACGCGTTGAATGGCAATGAGGATCTGTTAGCCAAGGTAGTGCCGAATTATCCACCCTTTGCTAAACGCATGTTAATTGACAATCACTGGTGCGACATGTTGCAGCAAGATCACGTCGATCTAGTAACAAGTGATGTCAGCAAGATCACATCAACGGGTGTTGTTGATGATAAAGGTGTTGAGCACCCGGTGGATGCCATTATTTTTGCGACAGGGTTTCATGCGCATAAATTCATGTGGCCGATGGAAATAGTTGGCGCTAGTGGGGCGACCTTGGAAGACACCTGGAAAGATGATGCGCGGGCTTACATGGGCATGACCACACCAGACTTTCCGAATATGTTTTTTCTTTATGGACCTAACACTGGGTTAGGTCATGGCGGCAGTTTAATTTTTCATGTGGAATGCCAGACCCGTTATCTAGCGCAATGTCTGATGCGTACATTGGAAGCAGGAAAGCGCAAAATTGAAGTTAGGCCGGACATTAATACTGCATATAACCAGCGCGTGGATGAGGAACATGAACGTATGGTTTGGACCCATGTCGGTGTCACTAACTGGTACAAAAACAGCCGAGGTAGGGTGATTTCTAATTCACCTTGGCGGTTAGTCGATTACTGGCACATGACTCATAGCCCCAATATGGCCGACTATCAATTGTCTTAATGACTTATTAACAGGCGCTAGCCTTTAGCCACTGCCTGAAAGCACAAACCCTTCGTAACCCGCGGCAACCACTTGGTTGCATTTTTCTACGTAGGGTGGGACGCCGAGGTAAGGCATAAACACACGTGTTTTGCCTTCCACGTTGGCACCCATGTACCAAGAGTTACATCCGGGATAAACAGAGGTTTGTGCAACCTCGTTTACATGAGAAACCCATTCCTCTTCAGCTTGTTGATCAACGCGAATAGCAACATGCTGATTGTCATTCATGTACTCAATGCAGTCAGAAATCCATTCAACGTGCTGTTCAATAGAGGGCAGCATGTTGGACAACACCGATGGACTGCCTGGTCCTGTAACGATAAAGAGGTTTGGGAAGCCAGCCGTAGCTAAACCTAAATAGGCTTTTGGTCCTGGCGCCCATTTATCTTGTAGTTTCTTCCCATCTTCACCTTGAATGTCTACATTGGTGATGGCACCGGTCATTGCGTCAAAACCAGTTGCTAGGATAATGGCGTCTACCTTGTATTCGTCTGCGGTAGTGACAACTATGTTGCTTTTAATTTCAGTGATAGGAGTCTGCTTAAGGTCCACAAGTTTTACATGGTCTTGGTTATAGATTTCGTAGTAATCAGAATCTACACACAGGCGCTTACAGCCAATGGGTGTAACCGGTACCAGTTTTTCCGCCAGCTCTGGATCATTAACGCGTTGTGAAATTTTTTCTTTGAAAAACTCTCGCGCAGTATCATTGGCTTTCATATCAAATACCAAATCGTTATAAACTGCCAAGAAGGCTAAGCCACCTTTGGCCCAACGCTTTTCATATTCGGAGCGGCGTTCGTCATCACTGACCTCAAATGCGGATTGATCGCCGTCATCAAAATCTGCTCCAAACCCACGCTGCCAATTTTCCGCGCGATACTCTTTGTATCTAGACTTAAGTTCTTGAACGTAATCTTCATCTAATGCTTCGTTGTATGCAGGGATTGAATAATTAGGCGTCCGCTGAAAAATGGTTAAGCTATTAGCTTGCTTGGCAATAATAGGTGAGCTTTGTATGGCTGACGAACCAGTTCCAATGATGCCTACATTAAGGCCGGTAAAATCCACGCCTTCATGTGGCCAAGCGCCTGTGTGATAAACCGGTACACTGCATTCGTTTAGTCCTTTGATGTTTGGGTAATTGGGCTTCGACAAGCAACCGGTTGCCATTACCACAAAGCGCGCTTCTAAGGTTTCACCGGAGCTTAGGCTAAGTTGCCAAATTCCGCGGTCTTCTAAGTATTTAGCTGCAGCCACTTTGGTATTAAATTGAATTCCGTCA